>NZ_JAGHWR010000030.1:58177-221774 GCF_017746155.1 Xanthomonas sp. D-36-1 | reverse complement strand
GTTGATCAGACCTTCCTTAGCGCGCATCGCAACGCTGGCGTCCGCTTGCGAGCGAAGTTATGTGTACACCGGAGACAATGTGGGCGCGCCACTGGTCTGGCGAAATTGTGCGAATATCGATTCGAGTCACCGATTATCGGATTGACCGTCCCGTCGGCTGCGCCTACCGTGACCCCACGCTCGCTGTGCTGAAGGGAACGCAATGGCCGAAATCGTCGCTCTCGCCGACGCGGTGTCGCAGCTGATCGCCGATGGCGACTGCGTGGCGATGGAAGGCTTCACCCATCTGATTCCGCAAGCGGCCGGGCACGAAGTCATTCGCCAGCGCAAGCGCGCGCTGCGTCTGGTGCGCATGACGCCGGACCTGATCTACGACCAGTTGATCGGCGCCGGCTGCGCGACAGCGCTGCGGTTTTCCTGGGGCGGCAATCCCGGCGTCGGCTCGTTGCACCGGTTGCGCGATGCAGTGGAACACGCCTGGCCGCAGCCGCTGCAGATTCGCGAACACAGTCACGCCGATATGGCCAATGCCTATGTGGCCGGTGCGTCGGGGCTGCCGTTTGCAGTGTTGCGCGGGTATGTCGGTTCGGATCTGCCGCGCGTCAACGACAGCATCAGGTTCCTGCAGTGCCCGTATACCGGCCAGACACTGGCCACCTCGCCGGCCGTCAATCCCGATGTCACGGTGATCCACGCCCAGCAGGCCGATCGCCGCGGCAACGTGCTGCTGTGGGGCATTCTGGGTGTGCAGAAAGAGGCCGCGCTGGCAGCGCGCAAGGTGATCGTGACGGTGGAAGAGATCGTCGACAGCCTCGATGCGCCACCCAATGCCTGCATCCTGCCGCGTTGGGTGGTCGATGCGGTCTGCGTGGTGCCCGGTGGCGCCGCGCCCTCGTATGCGCATGGCTATTACGCGCGCGACAACCGGTTCTATCTGGCCTGGGATGCGATCGCGCGCGACCGTGCGACGTTCCAGGCCTGGATCCAGGCGCATATTCTCGACACCGACGACTTCGCCGGTTTTCAGCGCGTGTATGCACGGTCGCAGCAGCAGGTGGCCGCATGAGCGCCTACAGCACCAACGAAATGATGACGGTGGCCGCTGCGCGTCGCCTGCCCGATGGCGCGGTGTGTTTTGTCGGCATCGGCTTGCCGTCCACTGCCGCCAATCTGGCGCGGCTTACGCATGCGCCCGACGTCACCTTGATCTACGAATCCGGCCCGATCGGTGCGCGCCCGCAGGTTTTGCCGCTCTCGATCGGCGATGGCGAGCTGGCCGAAACCGCCGACACCGTGGTCTCCACGCCAGAGATCTTCCGCTACTGGTTGCAGGGCGGGCGCGTGGACGTGGGCTTTCTGGGCGCGGCGCAGATCGATCGCTACGCCAACCTCAACACCACCGTGATTGGCTCCTATGACGCACCGAAGACGCGGCTTCCCGGCGCCCGTGGCGCGCCGGAAATCGCGGCCAGCGCCAAGCAGGTGTTCATCATCATGCGCCAATCCACACGCAGCTTCGTTTCACGCTTGGACTTCATCACCACGGTCGGGCATCTGGACGGGGGCGATGCGCGCGCGCGTGCCGGCCTGCCCGGCGCCGGCCCGACCGTAGTCGTCACCGACCTGTGCGTGATGGAGCCCGACCCTGTGACCCGCGAACTCACCGTGACCTCGTTGCATCCCGGCACCACGCGCCAGCAGGTCAGCGCGGCGACCGGGTGGCCGATCCGGTTCGCCGCCGACCTTGCACACACCACGCCGCCCAGCGGTGCCGAGCTGGACGCCCTGCGCGCGCTGCAGGCACGCACCGATGCGGCACATGGCGCGCAGGCAGCGGGAGCCCAGGCATGAGCGAGGTGTATCTGATCGATGGCATCCGCACGCCGATCGGCCGTTACGGTGGCGCCTTGTCCAGCATGCGTGCCGACGACCTGGGCGCAGTGCCGATCGCCGCATTGCTGGCGCGGCAGCCGCAGCTGGAGCCGGCCGCAATCGACGATGTGTACCTGGGCTGCGCCAACCAGGCCGGCGAAGACAATCGCAATGTCGCGCGGATGAGTCTGTTGCTGGCCGGCGTGCCGTCTTCGGTGCCGGGCAGCACGCTCAATCGCCTGTGCGGCTCGGGCTTGGACGCGATCGGCACGGTGGCGCGCGGCATGCGTGCCGGCGAACTGGATCTTGCCATTGCCGGCGGTGTCGAATCGATGTCGTGCGCGCCCTGGGTGATGGGCAAGGCCGACAGCGCCTTCGCCCGCACCCAGCAGCTGGAAGACACCACCATGGGCTGGCGCTTCATCAATCCGCGCCTGCAAGCCGTCTATGGCATCGAATTGATGGGTGAAACGGCAGAGAACGTGGCACAGCGGTATGCCATCGCGCGCCAAGACCAGGATGCGTTTGCCCTGCGCAGCCAGCAGCGCGCAGCGGCGGCGCAGGCGGCCGGTTTTTTCGATGGAGAAATCACCCCGGTGGCCGTGGCCGCGCGCAAGGGCGGCGATGCCTCCACCGTCGAACACGATGAAGCGCCGCGTCCCAACACCACCGCCGAGATGTTGGCCAAGCTCAAACCGGTGTTCCGCCAGCCCGGTACCGTGACGGCCGGCAATGCCTCCGGTCTCAACGATGGCGCCGCTGCCTTGCTGCTGGCCTCGGCGCAGGCCGTGCAGACGCATCGGCTGACGCCGCGTGCGCGTGTGCTGGGGTTCGCCTCGGCGGGCGTGGAGCCGGCGTACATGGGCATCGGCCCGGTGCCGGCCACCGAGCGTCTGCTGGCGCGCTTGAACCTGCGCATCGCGCAGTTCGATGCGATCGAACTCAATGAAGCCTTCGCCGCGCAGGCGCTGGCCTGCACGCGTGCATTGGGCCTGGCCGACGATGCCGCACACGTCAATGCCAACGGTGGCGCCATTGCGCTTGGGCATCCGCTCGGCATGAGCGGCGCGCGGCTGGCGCTGACCTTGCTGCGGCAGCTGGAGGCGGGCAACGGGCGGTTCGGGCTGGCCAGCATGTGCATCGGCGTGGGGCAGGGCGTGGCGTTGGCGATCGAGCGCCTGTGAACCTGCCGTTGCAACCTCCCTCGTCCTTCCCTCGCACCCATGTCGTTCGAGTCGTCTTGCTGCCGACGGAGATTCAAGATGCGCGATCCCACCGCTGAGCAACCTGCCATCGCCGCCGAACCGCTGCTCGGTTATCGCCGCAGCCGGCCCGGTACGCAGCCGGCCTACCTGCATCCGGCATACGCTTCCACCACCCTGCGCGGGCCCACGCGTGCGCCGATCGACCTGCCGGTCACGCTGTCGGAAGTCACTGGCCCGCGCCTGGACCGGCTTACGCTGGGCGCGCACGCGGCCGATCTCACTGCCGGTTTCAGTGGCGCGCCGCTGGGCGAGCGCATCATCGTCTCCGGCCGCGTGCTCGACGAAAACGGCAGGCCGGTCCGCAACAGCATCGTTGAAGTGTGGCAATGCAATGCGGCAGGCCGCTACCAGCACGCTGGCGACCAGCACGACGCACCGCTGGACCCCAACTTCCGCGGCACCGGCCAGGTGCTGACCGATGCGCACGGCCGCTACAGTTTCAAGACCATCAAGCCGGGCGCGTATCCGTGGCGCAATCACTACAACGCCTGGCGGCCGGCGCACATCCATTTTTCGTTGCACGGCGATGGCATCGGGCAGCGGCTGGTCACTCAGATGTATTTCCCCGGCGACCCGCTACTGGCGCACGACCCCATCTACAACTGCGTCGACGATGCGTTGGCGCGTGAACGCATGGTGTCCAGTTTCGACTGGGAAAATGCGGTCAGCGAATACGCATTGGCCTACCGCTTCGACATCGTCTTGCGCGGTCGCAAGCAAACGGTCTGGGAGTGACACGATGAGCCTGCATGCAACGCCGTCGCAGACCGTCGGCCCATATTACCGGCTTGGCTTGGAGCCGCTGTATCGCCAACAGATCGCACCTGCGCAGGCAGCGGGCGCGCATGTGCAGATCAGCGGTTGCATCTTCGATGGTGCCGGCGCGCCCGTGGCCGATGCGGTGCTGGAAGTGTGGCAAGCCGATGCTGCCGGCATCTATGCGCATGCGGCCGACCCTCGCTGCCAGGCGCACGACCCCAGCTTCGACGGCTGGGGCCGCGTGCCGACCGACGCGCACGGGCGTTTTTCCTTCAGCACCATCAAGCCGGGCAGGGTGGCGGGCCCGGACGGCAAGCAGCAAGCAGCGCATCTGACGGTGCTGGTGTTCATGCGCGGCCTGCTGCGCGCGGCGTCGACGCGGCTGTATTTCGCCGACGACCCGCAGCTGGGCAGCGACCCGATCCTGGCGCTGGTGCCGGCTGAGCGGCGCGCCACCTTGCTGGCCCAGCCGCTTCCAGGTGGTGCCTACACCTGGGACATCCACATGCAGGGTGAAGCGGAAACGGTGTTCTTCCGCTATTGATCCGCATGCCGATCTTGAAACGCCGTCTGTGTGCGGGGACCGCGCTGCATCCTGCCGGCACGCTGCCGCGCCAACAGCGCCAACAGCGCCAACAGCGCTACGCGCGCGAGTGCACAAGCGCCCGCCGCCACAAAACCGCCCAGGTCTCTCCGGCGGCACGCAATGCGCCATGACGGCGCACGCACACGCCTCAGGGGCGGCGGTCCGCGTGGCAAACGCGCGTGCACGCACCGCAAGTACGCATGGCCTCATCCACATCACCCCGGCAGTGGCAGGCGCGCCGCATGCATTGCCCTTTGGTCTAGTTGGCACCCTGGGACATCGGTGCGATGCTGCCGGCACGCCTAGAGATGCAATGCATGAGCGCGACATCTTCGTTGTTGGGATCCTTGTTCGGCGCGCCTGCGTGCGAGGCCTTGTTCGACGATGCCGCGCGCGTGCAGGCGATGCTGCAGTTCGAGTCCGCACTGGCGTGCGCCCAGGCGCAGTGCGGGGTGATTCCCGCCGAGGCCGCGCAGGCCATTGCCGCTGCCTGCGATGTGCAGCACTACGACCTGGCCGCGTTGGCGCAGGCCACGGCGCTGGCCGGCAACCCCGCCATTCCGCTGGTCAAGGCGCTGACCGCGCAGGTGGCCGCGCACGACAACTCCGCTGCGCGCTGGGTGCACTGGGGCGCGACCAGCCAGGACGTCATCGATACAGGCACGGTGCTGCAGCTGCGCGCTGCGCTCGATCTGTTGCTGCCGCGTCTGCACGCCCTGTACGCCGATCTGGCGGTGCTGGCCGAAAGCGAGCGCAACACCGGCCTGCCCGGACGCACCCTGCTGCAACAGGCCGTGCCGGTCACCTTCGGGCTCAAGGTCGCCGGTTGGCTGGACGCCCTGCAGCGTGCGCAGCAGCGCCTGCACGGCTTGCGGCGCGATGCCCTGGTGCTGCAGTTCGGCGGCGCGGCCGGCACCCTGGCCTCGTTGCAGGGCCGTGGCCTGGAAGTGGCGCAGGCCTTGGCGAGCACGCTGGCGTTGCCGCTGCCTGCGCTGCCCTGGCATACCGCGCGCGACCGCATCGTCGAGGTCGGCTGCGCCTTCGGCCTGCTGGCTGGCACGTTGGGCAAGATCGGCGGCGACGTGGTGTTGCTGATGCAATCGGAGGTGGGCGAAGCGTTCGAGCCGGCCGCCACCGGCAAGGGCGGCTCGTCGGCGATGCCGCACAAGCGCAATCCGGCCTCCAGCGTGGCAGCGGTGGCTGCGGCCACCCGCGTACCGGGCCTGGTCGCCACCTTGTTCAGCGCCATGGCACAGCCGCACGAGCGCGCGGCCGGCCAATGGCATGCCGAATGGGACACCTTGCCGCAGATCGTCTGCCTCACCGCCGGCAGCCTGGCGCAGATGCAGCTGTGCCTGTCCGGCCTGGAACTGGATCGCACGCGCATGCAGGCGCATTTGGACAGCCACGGCGGGCTGCTCTACGCCGAGGCGGCGGTGTTCGCGCTCGCGCCACACCTAGGCAAGCCGCAGGCGCACGCCCTGGTGGAACAGGCAGCGCTGCGCGCGCAGGCACAGCAACGGCATCTGCGCGCGGTGCTCACGCACGCGCAACTGCAGGCAGTGTTCGATAGCGCAAGTTGGCGCGGCATGTCCTCGGTGTGGATCGACCGCGTGCTGGCTGGATCTTCTTCCTGTTGACGGTGCCTCGATGGCTTATCTCCAGTTGCCCACGCATCGCCTGCATTACCGCCTGGACGGCACCGAAGGACGCCCCTGGCTGACCTTCTGCAATTCGCTGGGCACCGATCTGCACATGTGGGACGTGCAGATCGAAGCCTTCGCCCCGCACTACCGCATCCTGCGCTACGACCGCCGTGGCCACGGGTATTCGGAGACGCCGCCCGGCCCGTATGGCGTGGCCGACCTGGGTCGGGACGTGCTGGCACTGTGGGACGCGCTGGAGATCGCACAAAGCGATTTCTGCGGCCTGTCGATCGGCGGGCTCACCGGCCAGTGGCTGGGCCTGCATGCACCGCAGCGCTTGCGCCGGCTGGTGGTATGCGCCACCGCCCAGAAGATCGGCAATGCCGCCACCTGGGAAACCCGCATCGAACAGGTGCGCAGCGAGGGCCTTCCGACGCTGATCGATGCCACGCTGCAACGCTGGTTTACCCCGGAATTTGCCGTCAGCCACGCGCAGCGCCTGGACATGATCGCCGCTGCCTTCGTCTCCACTTCGCCGGCCGGGTACATCGCCTGCTGCCAGGCGGTGGCCGATGCGGATTTCCGCGGTGCACTGGACGGGCTGAGCCTGCCGCTGCTGGCGCTGGCCGGCGACGACGACCCGGTGTGTCCGCCGCCTGACCTGCGCGAGATCGCCTATGCCGCGCCGCACGGTCATTACGCCCAGGTGCCCGGCCGCCACATCTGCAACCTGGAGTCGCCGGCCGCGTTCAACCACGCGGTGCTCGGCTTTCTTCAGGGCGAGTGAGCTTTCCCACCTTGCAAGGACACCCCATGCACGAAGACGAACGTTATCAAGCCGGCATGCGTGTACGCCGCCGCGTCCTTGGCGATGCGCATGTCGATCGCGCGCTGGCCGCGCGCAGCGATTTCACCGAGGAATTCCAGGACCTGATCACCCGCTACGCCTGGGGCGGCATCTGGACCCGCGATGGCCTGCCGGCCCACACCCGTTCGCTGATCACCTTGTCGATGATGATCGCGCTGGGCCACGACGACGAATTCAAGCTGCACGTGCGTGCGGCGCGCAACAACGGCGTGACGCCTGCGCAGATCAAGGAAGTGCTGCTGCAGGCGGCGATCTACTGCGGCGTGCCGGCCGCCAACCACGCGTTCGCGCTGGCCAGGCCGATCCTGGAAGAACAAGCCGCCGACGCCGGCACAGCATCGACAGCGCAACCCGGGTAAGGTCGTTCTCGGTGCGGCTGGGCCACTCGTACACTGTGCTGCCTGGCGCGCCGCCCACTTCGGCCTGCGCGCGCGCGTTGGCCGCGCTCAACCCACCGCGTCCGGAGACATCGCATGCCGCATCGATTTGCCTGCCTGCTGTTGTTGTCATTGGCTGCTGCGGCGCTGCACGCACAACCGCAGCCCGGCCCCGGCACCGTGTTGTCGCAGGTGCGCACCGACGATGGGCAGACGCTGGCGGTGTGGTCGCGCGTGCCCGCGCAGCCGCGTGGCACGATCGTGCTGGTGCACGGCCGCACCTGGAGCGCATTGCCCAACTTCGATTTGCAGGTGCCTGACGAGCCGCGTGATGCGCGCTCTGTCCTTGCGGCGCTCGCGCAAGCCGGGTTTGCCGCGTACGCGGTGGATCTGCGCGGCTACGGCGGCAGCCCACGCGACCGCACGGGCTGGAATACGCCCGCCCGTGCAGTGGCCGATGTCCGCAGCGTGCTGGCCTGGGTCGCGCAGACACATCCCGATGTGCCGCCGCCCGCACTGCTGGGCTATTCCAACGGCGCGCGAGTGGCGTTGCTGCTCGCGCAGCAGCAACCGCAAGAGATTTCCGCACTGGTGTTGTTCGGCTTCCCGGACGATGTGGATACACCACCCGCGTCAGCGGTTCCGGCGGATCGGCCCTTGCGCACACCCACCACGGCCGCTGCGGCCGGCGAGGATTTCATCACCGCCAACGCGGCACCACCGAGCGTACGTGCGGCTTACGTCGCCCAGGCGCTGGCAGCGGACCCGGTGCGCACCGACTGGCGCGCGATGGAGCAGTTCGCCTTCCACCCCGAGCAGGTCGCAACGCTGCCGGTGCTGCTGTTGCGCGGCGTCGACGACCCGATCGCCACCCAGGCAGACAACGCCCATCTCTACGCACGTCTGCGCAGCGAAGATCGCAGCTGGGTGACCCTGCCGCACGCCGACCACGTGGCCCAGGTCGAAGACAGCCACGCGGCCTGGGTGGACACGGTGGTGAGCTTTCTGCACCGGCCGCGCTAGAGCGTGTCATGCACGTTGAGATGAGATCCGTTGGCCGCCACCGGCGCGCACTCGTGCCGCTGACGGCCACCTTCCGCTTCGCACTCAACTCAACGTACATAACACGCTCCAAGCGCAGCGCACAGGACGACTGCGCGGCCGCCAGCCGGGCGCGGCACATGCTCGGACTCGGTCCGTGCCAAGTCGCAACTCCAGCTCCTGCACGCATCCCACGCACTGATGACGGATCGCGCGACTTTCGTCGCCGTTCTGAGCCGGTAAGGGCGCAACAACGGGTGGCAATTAATCCGTACCTGGGGTGCGCAGCGCTTTGCGACCAGTCGTCCGTATGCGCATCGGCCCACGCGGAATGCGGAGTTGCAATTGCTTGACCTGTGCTCCATCGCTGTACTGCCAGCTCACGCAGCGCAAGCGCATGCGCAGTCTGCATGCTCCGTCAGCGCCGCCTTGTCGCGCACTAGCTCAGCAAGGTTCCCAGCCGTTGCGCCGCCTGCTTCAGCGGTTCCAGCAACTGCGTTTGCATCGTCTGCAGGCTCACCCGCCCTGCCTGGGCGCCGATGTTGAGCGCGGCGATCACCTCGCCGCGCAGGTTGCGCACCGGCACGGCGATCGAGCGCAGGCCGATTTCCAGTTCCTGATCGGTCAGGCACATGCCCTCGCGGCGCGTGCGCGCCAGCACCTCCAGCAATGCCGAGGCCTGGGTCACCGTGCGGTCGGTCCGCGGACGCAAGGTGGTACGTTCCAGATACGCCTGCAAGGTGTCGCCGGGCAGGGCGGCCAGCAGCACGCGGCCCATCGAGGTGCAGTAGGCCGGCAGCCGCGTACCCGGGCGCAGCCCGATCGACATGATGCGCACCGTTTCCGATCGCGCCACGTACAACAGGTCGTCGCCATCCAGCACGCCCAGCGAACACGATTCGTGCAACTGGTCGCGCAGCCCGTCCAGGACCGGCTGCGCGGCCGCGGTCATCGATGAAGACGCCGCGTACGCGCCGCCGATTCCCAGCACGCGCGGCAGCAACACGTAGCCACGTCCTTGCTCGCCCACATAGCCGAGCTTGGCCAGCGTATGCAGCACGCGCCGGACAGCCGCGCGCGAAATGCCGGTTTCCAGGCTGATCTGCGACATCGTCACTTCGCGCGCGTGCTGCGCGAACACGCTCAGTACCACCAGCCCGCGCCCCAGCGAGGTCATGAAGTCCGGATCGCCCTGGGCGGCGGCGATCTGCTGCATCAGCTCATGCGGCAGGCCGCGATCGCTGCCGGCCGCAACCACGGCGGCGGGACGTTTGCGGCGGCTGGAGGCGGGCTCGGGCATAGGAGTGCGGCAGCGGACAGGTCCATGCATGGTAAGCGCTCGCGCCATGGCATGCCCCGGCTCACACTCTGTGCATGGGCATGTAAGCGCTTCACCCTGCTTGCCGCATAATCGCCGCTGGTTTGTGACGGATCGGTGCTCTTAGTCCATGAAAACCCCCAACGGCCTGCAGCCGCTGATCGACGACGGCGTCATCGACGAAGTGTTGCGACCACTGAAGAGCGGCAAGGAAGCATCCGTCTACGTGGTGAGCGCAGGCGCGGAGATCCTGTGCGCCAAGGTCTACAAGGACATGGCGCAACGCAGTTTCCAGGCCCGCGTGCAGTACCAGGAAGGCCGTAAGGTGCGTGGCAGCCGTCAGGCGCGTGCGATGGGCAAGGCCACCAAGTTCGGCCGCAAGGAAGCTGAAACCGCCTGGAAGAACACCGAAGCCGATGCGCTCTATCAACTGGTGGATGCCGGCGTGCATGTGCCCAAACCGCGCGGTTACTTCCACGGCGTGCTGCTGATGGATCTGGTTACCGATGACGCCGGTCACAGCGCACCGCGGCTGGGCGAAGTGGAACTGGAGCCCGATCAGGCGCGTGCCTTCCATGCAAGCCTGATCGGCGATGTGGTCAAGATGCTGTCGCTGGGCCTGGTGCACGGCGATCTGTCCGAATACAACGTGCTGGTTTCGCCCGATGGCCCGGTGGTGATCGACTTTCCGCAGGTGGTCAGCGCCGCCGGCAACAATGCCGCGCGCGACATGCTGCTGCGCGACGTGCACAACCTGCGCGATTGCCTTGGCCGTTTCGCGCCCGAACTGCTGAACACCCATTACGGCGAAGAGATGTGGGCGCTGTTCGAAAAGGGCGAACTGCGCCCGGACAGCGTGCTCACCGGGCGCTTCAAATTCGACACCCGCCGCGCCGATGTACGCGCCGTCCGTGCCTCGATCGAAGATGCGCGCCAGGAAAACCTCATTCGCCAGCAAGGCCGCGAAGCCGCTGCCGAAGACAACGATTAGGAATTGCCAGCAGGTCGCTGCGCCAGCTGTCAGGTCCGCAGCAGCGCAGTGGTCGCGATGCAGCGCAGCAAATTCAAGGCGCGGGGCTGCCGTACCTGCACCGTTGCCAAGGGGCGGGTCCACGTAGGGGCGCCTATTTTTCCTGGCAATCCTGGGCTTTTCGCATGCGTGCCCGGCCAGCAGGTCAATCCGTTAATACTAGTTAACGAGTTGAATAGTGATGGTTCATAACAATCTGGCAAGCTCGACAACTGTTTCTCGGAGAGTTCGTCATGTCGTTTGATCCTGATGTCGTGCGCCTGTTCGCCCAGCTTCAAGAGGCGGCGCAGCCGCCCATGGAAACCCTGCCGATCGAAGGCGCGCGCGCGATGATGCGCGCGGTGGGCGCGCAGTTCGGTTTCCCGCGCATCGAGATGGCCGAGGTACGCGATCTGAATGCCGATGCCGCTACCGGTGCAGTGCCTTTGCGCTTGTATCGCCCCACCGGGCTCGCAACCGGCCCAGCCCCGACCTGCCTGTACGTGCACGGCGGCGGAGGTCTGGTCGGCGATCTGGAGTCGCATGACGATGTGTGTCGGCAATTGGCAGCGCGTGCTGGCTGTCAGGTGCTGGCGATCCATTACCGTCTGGCCCCCGAGCACCCGGCGCCGGCCGGTGTGGAAGATGTCATTGCGATATTGCATTGGCTGGTTGCGCACCCGGACACGGTCGGCGCCGATGTGCAGCGCCTTGCCGTCTGCGGCGACAGTATCGGCGGCGCCATGGCCGCGGTTGCCGCACTGGCCGCGCGCGATGCCGGAATCGCCTTGCGTTGCCAGCTGCTGGTCTATCCGCTGACCGACGCGCGCCAGGACAGCGGCTTGTATCCATCGCGCTCGCTCAACGCCGGCCTGCCGCCGTTGACGGCGGCAGCGGTGGAATTCTTCAACCGCCACCTGCTGCCGGATATGGCGGTGGCCGATGACTGGCGTGTCTCGCCGATGCTGGCGCCGGATGTCGCCGGCGTTGCGCCTGCGCTGGTCGTGGTCTGCGACCGCGACATGCTCTACGACGAAGGCCGCGCCTATGCCGAGCGCCTGCGTGCGGCGGGAGTGGAAGTCACCCTGCATAGCTTCCCGGGCATGATCCATGGCTTCATCAACATGGGCAGCGTCTTGCGTGCGGCCGGTGAAACGCTGGACCTGGCGGCACTGACGCTGCGCCAGCGCCTGCTGCCGGCGATCGAACGCAGGGCCGCCTGACAACCGGCGGCAGCCGTGCCGATGCTCGCGCTGGCGCAACAGCGGCGGTATCACTGCAGCTTCGGTGCGTGTGGCATCGCATGCCTGTGCGCCCTGCGACAAGAAGACCTGGATGCAGGCATGCGCCTGCCCGTCTGCTGGCGCCGCGGCGTACCACGCGGACTGTCATGGTTGCCATCGGCTGCTCGTTGGCAACGCGCAGGTTTTCTCGAATCGCCCAGCATGGCGTCCGGCGTCGATTGAAACGCACTGCCTTCAACCTCGCCCTGCAACTAGGCCACGCGCACGCGGTGCTCAGAAATTGAAGCGGAACGTGGTCATCAAGACGTGGTTTTCCCGATCCACCGCACGCGTGTTGACGAACTGATTCAGGTAACCGACATCGGCGTTGGCAATGGCATTGAATTTCCAGTTGATGCCGACAAACACCCGGTTCTGATCGAGACCGCGTTGCGCGCCCCATCGGGTCTGATCCAGATTGACGAACACTTCGTTGAACGCGACCCACGACAATTGCGGACTGAACCCGCTGGGGCGCACCGCGCGGATCATCTGCCGCACGCGATACCCTTCATCGCGGAAGCCTTCGCGGTGACGCTGTTCCAGGCGCGTGCGGCTGGTAATGGTGATCTCGGCGATCGGATCGAATTGATATTGAAATTGCCCCCACCAGCGATTTTCGCGGTTGGATGGCTGCTCGGCCGGATGGCTGATGATGGTGTCGTAACCCATCCAGACACTGGCCTTGGGATTGAGCCGATAGAACACGGCAGGTCGCAAGATCAGTTGATCGAACTGTTCGCCTTCCTCGCGCCAGCGCGGATGGACATCCATGCTCCAGTACAGGTTTTCGACCGGTAGCCTGCCTTGCGCGTAAACGCTCAGCCAGTAACGCCCGTCTTCTTCGGTCTTGGCATGCGCCGGCCAACTGCATGCCAGTGTCAACAGCAGCAGAGCGCAGACGCTGCGGAACATCGCCGGCAATAACGTGCTGGATACGTTCATGTGTCGAAATGTGTCGTCGTTGGCAAATCATAGCAATAACGCTCGAGCCCGCTTCGACCGTTCGGTCGGCTCAGGTCGCCTTTGCTCGCCCGCGTGTTCGCAAATCGGGACACGCCATCGTTTCGCGATGACCGGCGCGGTCGCCGCTGTCGTCAGAGGGATGGATGCCAACGATCAGTGGCGCCGGGCAGGGCCCGCCGCGTCGATCACGCCACTTGGCTGCGTCGTGCGCGCTCCAGATGCACCAGCAGCAGCGAGATCGCCGCCGGGGTCATGCCGGGAATCCGTTGTGCCTGACCGATGTGCTGGGGGCGCACGCGTTCGAGTTTCTGCTGCACTTCGATCGACAGGCCGCGCACGCTGGCGTAATCGAAACCGTCCGGGATCGGCGTGGTTTCGTGACGTTGCTGACGCGCGATATCGTCGCGCTGGCGATCCAGATAACCGGCGTACTTGACGCTGATCTCGACCTGCTCGGCCACCTGCGCATCGTCCACGCCCGGGCCCAGGGTCGGCACCCGCATCAAAGTGGCGTAATTGAGTTCCGGGCGCTTGATCAGATCCAGCACGTTGGTTTCGCGGCTGACCGTCACGCCCAGCACGTTGGCCACCTCCCGGCCCAGCGCATTGCCCGGTGTGGCCCACAGTGCAGCCAGCCGCGCCGTTTCGCGTTGCACGGCCTCCTGCTTGGCCGCAAAGCGCGCCCAGCGCGCATCGTCGATCAGGCCCATTTCACGCCCGACACCGGTCAGGCGCGCATCGGCATTGTCCTCGCGCAGCTGCAATCGGTATTCGGCGCGGCTGGTGAACATGCGGTACGGCTCGGTGGTGCCGTGGGTAATGAGATCGTCCACCAGCACGCCCAGGTAGGCCTCATCGCGGCGCGGCGACCACGCCGGCAGCCCCTGCACATGGCGCGCTGCGTTGAGCCCTGCGAGCAGACCCTGTGCGGCCGCCTCTTCGTAACCGGTGGTCCCGTTGATCTGCCCGGCGAAGAACAGCCCGCCCACCGCCTTGGTCTCCAGCGAGGCCTTGAGCCCGCGCGGGTCGAAGAAGTCGTACTCGATGGCGTAGCCGGGGCGGGTGATGTGCGCGTTCGCAAAGCCGTGGATCGAGCGCACCAGCGCCAGCTGCACATCGAACGGCAGCGAGGTGGAAATACCGTTGGGATAGATCTCGGCCACTTCCAGGCCTTCGGGTTCGACGAAGATCTGGTGGCTGGTCTTCTCGGCAAAACGCACCACCTTGTCTTCGATCGACGGGCAGTAGCGCGGGCCGATGCCTTCGATCTGCCCCGAATACAGCGGCGAGCGATGCAGCGCGTTGCGAATGATCTCGTGGGTTTGCTCGGTGGTCTGGGTGATCCAGCAGCTGACCTGGCGCGGATGGTCGCTGACCTGGCCCATGAACGACATCACCGGCAATGGGTCGTCGCCGGGCTGCTCGGCCATCACGCCGTAATCGAGGGTGCGCCCGTCGATCCGCGGCGGGGTGCCGGTCTTGAGCCGGTCGATCGCGAACGGGCGCTCGCGCAGGCGCGCGGCCAGCGTGGTGGCAGGCGGATCGCCCATGCGCCCGGCCGCGTACTGCGTTTGGCCGACATGGATCTTGCCGGCCAGGAACGTGCCGGCCGTCAGCACCACCGAAGGCGCTTGGAAACGTAGCCCGGTCTGGGTGATGACCCCACGTACGCTGTCGGCTTCGCTGGCGCCGTGATGAATGATCAGATCGTCCACGGCCGCCTGGAAGACGGTCAGGTTGGGCTGGGCCTCGACGATGCAGCGGATCGCAGTGCGGTACAGGTTGCGGTCGGCCTGGCAGCGCGTGGCACGCACTGCCGGCCCCTTGGAGGCGTTGAGCGTGCGCCACTGGATGCCGGCCAGATCCGCTGCACGTGCCATCGCCCCGCCGAGTGCGTCGATCTCCTTGACCAGGTGGCCCTTGCCGATCCCGCCGATGGCCGGGTTACAGCTCATCGCTCCCACCGTCTCGATGTTGTGGGTGAGCAGCAAGGTACGCGCCCCCGTGCGTGCAGACGCCAGGGCGGCCTCGGTGCCGGCATGGCCACCTCCGATCACGATGACGTCGTAGCGATAGAAGGAGTCGGACATGGGCATGGACCAGGAACGGAAAAGGGAAAACGGCCGCAGAAGTATCGGCTGAAGGGCGGGACAGGTCACTTGCTCGGTGGAAAGTGTGGTGCAAATCACATTTTCAGCAAGTGACCCTCAAGTTGGCATGTTTCGTGCGGATATCCCTACTGCACCCGTCGTGGCATTGCGACATGGGCGCAAAGGCTGGAATTGGAACAGGGGCCAGCCGCGCGTGCGATGGGGTAGCGTAAGGGTCGGTAGTCGGGGGACTGCCGGCCCTTATTTTTTATGATTCCTGCGAGTTTGCGCATGCGCCCCCTGCGCTGCAGCGCCTGCTCGGCAACATCGGAATAAAAACAGAAAGCCCCGGCATGCCGGGGCTTTCTGTGCTGTAGGCGCCGATATCCGACAGGGCCGGAACAGGGGGGATCCAGATTTCCCTGTCGGACATCGACATAAGTCGTTCAGTGGGGCTGGCCCGGTCAAAAAATGACGTGGCTGGTCACACAGAGCACCTAGCTTGCAGCCAATCGTCAGCTGAACGCAAGCCCCCAATATCGCCAAGTGTGGGCCAGGTCGCAGTCAGCGCCCTACGGAATGTGTTCGCGTGTCGTGCGCGGCGCGGTTTGCCGCTGGATCTCGCGAATGACACGCGGCGGTGCGCCGATACGCGGTGGCGGCCGCGACGGCGGTGCGCCGGTTGCCGGTGGGCGGTTGGGTTGTTGCGGCCGCGAGCTGCCGGGGCGCGGCCCGTTGTTGAACGAGCCGTTCGGGCGCGGCGGACGGTACTGCGGACGGCGATCGTACTGCCGGTAGTAGTAGCCGCCACCACCACGATAGACCGGGTATACCGGGTAGTCGTACAGGCCGATCGACCCGGCGCCATAGCCATACGGCAGACCGTACGGGTTGCCGTAGAAGTACGGGGAGTAGCCGGGCGGATAGCGATACTGCACGGCAGGCGCACCACGGTAATAGCCGCCCGACCCACCGCCGGTGTAGTCGTAAGTTGCGCAGCCGCCCAGGGCCAGCAGCCCGGCGGCGACGATCAGACGGAATTTCATGGATGGTGCCCTCCTGCAACCATGGTGCCACTGTCGAACCGATGTATTGAATCGGTCCTTAATTGTGCGGCATTGCGACGCTTTGTCATCGATCCAGCATGCGCGGCGGCAGTGCGTGCGACCCGTGAAGAGGAGGCGATACGTTAATCTTGCAGGCATGATCGAGACGGTCCCCCTTGCCCATTCCGACGTCCTGCAAGCCGCTGCGCGGATTGCGCCGCACTGCGCGCCGACACCGTTGCTGACATCGCACAGCCTGGATGCGCTCAGCAGTGCGCAGTTGTTCTTCAAGGCCGAGCATCTGCAGCGCAGTGGCGCATTCAAGTTCCGGGGCGCCTGCAATGCCGTATGGTCGCTGCCGGATGCGCTGGCTGCGCGCGGTGTGGTCACGCATTCCTCCGGGAATCACGGCGCGGCGCTGGCGCTTGCCGCACGCACGCGTGGCATCGGCTGCCATGTGGTGGTGCCCGAAGGCGCGGTGGCGGCCAAGCTCGCCAATATCTCCCGGCACGGCGCCACGTTATGGCGTTGCGCGCCGACCATCGCGGCGCGGGAACAGATGTGCGCCGAGGTGCAGGCCGGCAGCGGCGCCACGCTGGTGCACCCGTATACCGATCGTGCGGTGATCGCCGGGCAGGGCACCGCCACGCTGGAGCTGCTGCACCAAAGCGGCGGGCTGGATGTGCTGGTGGCGCCGGTCGGCGGTGGTGGGCTGGCGGCCGGCGCCGCACTGGCGCTGCAGGCGTCGCCGGACTGCGAGCTGGTGCTGGCCGAGCCTGCCGGCGCAGCCGACACCGCGCGTTCGCTGGCGGCCGGGCAGAGGCTGGTCGATTTCGTGCCCGATACCATTTGCGACGGCCTGCGCGGCACCTTGGGCGCGCCCAACTTCGCAGTGCTGCAGCGCGCCGGGGCGCAGGTGGTCACGGTGGACGATGCCGCGGTGGTGCAGGCCATGCGGCTGGTCTGGCAGTTGCTCAAGCAAGTGGTCGAGCCGTCTTCGGCGATCGCCCTGGCGGCGGTCCTGGCCCATCCTGCACGGTTTGCCGGACGCCGGGTGGGGCTGATCCTGTCCGGCGGCAATGTCGATCTGGACGCCTTGCCTTGGGCCGCGGCGTGAGCAGGCGCTCGCGCGGGCTCGGCCTGTGGGGCTGGGGCTGGCGGTTGTGCATGCTGGCGCTGATCTGGCTGGTGGCCGTGGCAGGCTGGATCGTGTGGGTCGGCGACCGCGATCAGGCCGCGCCGGCCGATGTCATCATCGTGCTGGGCGCGGCGGCCTACGATGCGCGCCCTTCGCCGGTGTTTGAAGAACGCATCCGGCATGCACTGGATCTGTACGCGCAGGGCTATGCGCCGCGGCTGTTGTTCACCGGCGGCTTCGGCAACGGTGCGCGCTTTGCCGAATCGCAGGTGGCCCGGCGCTACGCGCTGCGCCACGGCATCCCGCCGGACGCCATCGTGATCGAAACCACCTCGCGTACCACCCGGCAGAACCTGGAACAGGCGCGCACGCTGATGGAGCGGCACGGCCTGCATCGGGCGATCATCGTCAGCGACCCACTGCACATGGCGCGTGCGCTGCGACTGAGCCAGGAACTGGGTATCGACGCGCTGGCCTCGTCCACGCCGAGCACGCGCTTTCGCAGCTTCCATACCAGCTGGCGCTTCCTGTTGCAGGAGGTGTATTACTTCCACCGCGACCTGGTGGTGCAAGGGCCGTGACCGCAGGCCTATGATGCGGCTTTCCCAGCGGTAGGTTCGAGCATGAGCGAGACCCATCGGCAACACGCCATCGGCCTGGTCCAGGCCTACTACGCAGCATTCAACCGTGGCGACTGGGACGGCATGTTGGCGTTCCTGGCCGAGGACGTCGCCCACGACCTCAACCAAGGCTCGCGCGAAATCGGCCGCAACGAATTTGCCGCGTTCCTGCAACGCATGAACGACAGTTACCGCGAGCAATTGCGCGATGTGGTCGTCATCGCCAGCGACGATGGCACCCGGGTCGGCGCCGAGTACGTGGTGCATGGCGTCTATCACACCACCGACGAAGGCCTGCCCGAGGCCACCGGGCAGACCTATGTGCTGGTGGGCGGTGCGTTCTTCGACGTGCAGGGCGACAAGATCACCCGCGTCACCAACTACTACAACCTGCAGGAATGGATTGCGCAGGTATCGCGCTGATTGCATCGCCCGGCATGGGCCAGCGCTGCGTAGGAGCGCACTGGGCGCGATGAGGCGTTACCGGGAAGCCCGGTCGCGCCCGGGTGCGCTCCTACGCGGTTGGTCCGGTATTACAGCAGCACGATCCCCACTACCACCAGCACGAAGATGCCCCACTTGAGCGTCTGGTACAGCGGGTTGTTGCGTTCCTTCAGCGCCTTGGCCTTCAGGCGCGCGGCGTAGAAGTAGCGGAACACGCGGTTGATGCCGCCGGTCTTGTCGCCTTCCTGATTGGGCGAGGCGCCGGCCGAGAGCAGGCTGCGGCCGACGAAGCGGTTCACCGCCGCTGCCCAGCGCCAACGCATCGGGCGTTCGATATCGCAGAACAGGATGATGCGGTCCTGGTCGGTGTCGTTGCGCGCGTAGTGGATGTAGGTCTCATCGAACATGGTCCACTCGCCATCGCGCCAGCTGTGGCGTTGCCCGTCGACGTCGATGAAGCAACGGTCGTCGTTGGGTGTGGCCAGGCCCAGGTGCAGGCGCATGGAGCCGGCGAACGGGTCGCGGTGTGGGCGTAGTTCGCTGCCCGGCGGCAGCTCGGCGAACATCGCTGCCTTGACCGTGGGAATGGACTTCAGCAAGGCGGTGGTCTGCGGACACAATTCGGCTGCCGACGGATGCGCGGTGCCGTACCACTTCAGATAGAAGCGCTTCCAGCCACGCCGGAAGAACGAATTGAAGCCAATGTCGGTATAGCCTTCAGCAGCGCGGATCTTCTGCATCTGCTGCAACGCCACCGCTTCGTCGCGGATCAGTGGCCAGCTGGCGCGCAGCGGCGCCAGCTCGGGAAATTCCTTGCCCGGGTCGATGAATGGCGTGGTCGGCACCCGCGAACACAGGTACATCAGCGTGTTGATGGGGGCCATGAAGGTGGAATGGTCCAGCAACTGCCGGCTGAGCCGGTGCCGCACGCGACCGCGGTAATGGATGTAGAGCGCCGATGCGATGAACAACGCGATGAGGAGCCACTTCAACATGGGGGAGGCCGATTGGGGGCGGGGGGCCGCAAACGTGAGAGTGACTGCCAAGCAGCACACGCAGCGCTGCTGCTTGGTGTCGGTAGTCACCATCGAACAAGGTGAGCCGCACCAGGGAGGTGTGGCCGTTAACTTCAGAATTCTAGCAAGTGTCTCCGCCGAGGCTGACAGGTGAGTATGAGCGGGGGCGCAATACTCTGTGTCTCACCGGCAGTGGATGCGCGACGACCAACGTTCTGCACCGCCGCTCAGTCGATGCGGCGGCGGATCGGGATGGCGCTGACCGGCACGCTGGCGACGTCACGCCCGTGTTCGCGGATGGGCGCGCCCGGCGCCGGTGCCCAGGCATGGGCGTAGATCACTTCCCAGGAGCTGGGCAGGGTGCCGTCCGGCCGCCGCAGCGGTTCGTAGGCAGCGCTGGCGGCCGCGAAGCGACCGCGTCCGGTCAAGGTGGCACGGCGGTTGCTGAGTGCATTGGTTGCCCCCATCGCACGCAGTTCGCGCATCAGCGCGGGCAGATCGTTGTAGGTCAGGGTGAACAGGTCGCGGTCCAGCACCGGGTCGCGGAACCCGGACATCAGCAGGGCATCGCCGAATTGGGCGATCGGCGGAAAGCGGCTGACGTGCGGGGCCGGGTCGCTCTGCGCAAAGGCATCGCGCAATTCGATCAGTGTTTCCGGGCCGAAGGTGGAGCACAGCAGCAGCCCACCCGGGCGCAGCGCGCGGCGGAAACCGGCGAACACCGCCGGCAGGTCTTCCACCCACTGCAGGCACAGATTGCTGAAGATCACATCCACGCTGCCGTCGGCGACCGGCAGCGCGCGCGCATCGGCGCACACCTGCGTAAACGGCTTCCACCAGCCCGCGGCCTTGCGCGCCTGGCGCAGCATCGGCATGGCCTGATCCAGCGCGATGACTTGCGCCTTGGGCCAGCGCTTCTTGATTGCGGCGCTGGCATGGCCGGGGCCGGCGCCGACATCCAGCACCACTTTGGGCACCTGCTCGCCCAGGTAGTCGAGCGACTCGAGCAGGCGGGTTTCCGCTTCGCGTTGAAGTGCGGCGGCGGCGGTATAGGTACTGGCGGCACGCGCAAAGGCGCGCCGGACGTGGCGGGGATCGAAAGTACTGGTCATGGCGCCGCTATTGTCGCCCCAGGGCTAGGGCGGAGGGAATCGATGCGTGGTGCGCGACGACGCCACGCTAGAACGTGCCGGGATAGCTGCCGCCATCGATCAACAGATTCTGTCCGGTGATATAGCCGGCCTGTGCGCTGCACAGAAAGGCGCAAGCCGCGCCGAACTCGTCCGGCTCGCCAAAACGCGCCGCCGGGATGCCCGCACGCTTGCGTTCGGCGACCTCGGCGGCACTGCTGCCCTGTTGCTGCGCGATGGCGGCGAAGTTGCCGCGCAGGCGGTCGGTGGCGAACTGCCCAGGCAACAGGTTGTTGATGGTGACGTTGTCGGCCACGGTGCTGCGCGCGAGCCCGGCGACGAAGCCGGTGAGGCCGGCGCGCGCGCCATTGGACAGGCCAAGGATGTCGATCGGCGCCTTCACCGCGCTGGAGGTGATGTTGACGATGCGGCCGAAGCCGCGTGCGCGCATGCCATCGACGGTGGCGCGGATCAGTTCGATCGGCGCCAGCATGTTGGCATCCAGCGCGCGCAACCAGTCGGCGCGGTCCCACTGGCGGAAATCGCCCGGCGGCGGGCCGCCCGCGTTGTTGATCAGGATGTCGACCTGCGGGCAGGCTGCGAGTGCGGCGCTGCGCCCTTCCGGCGTGGCGATATCGGCAACCACGCTGCGCACCTGACCAGCGCCGGGCAATGCGCGCAAGGCATCGGCGGCGTGCTCCAGTGCCTCACGGCCGCGCGCGGCGATCACCACATTGACGCCTTCGCCGGCCAATGCACGTGCGCAGCCCAAACCCAGCCCTTTGCTTGCGGCGCAGACCAACGCCCAGCGGCCAGCGATTCCCAGATCCATGCGAGTGTCCCTCGATCAGCGATGTCGCATGATCGACGATCGGCTCATGGCACGGACGCAACGAAGCGTTGCAGTGCCTCGCTCACCTGATCTGCATGACCAAGAAACGGCGCGTGACCACCACCGGCAATGGTGAGCGCCTGCGCATGCGGGCTGAGCGCGGCGGCGGCATGCATGCCGGCGGCAGGCACCAGGCGATCGCGTTGCCCGGCGATCCACAGGCTGGGGCGTGCGAGCTGCGGCACCGCGCGGCGCAGATCGGTGCGTTCAAGCAGGGTGAGCCCTTGCTGCAACGCTTCCGGTGCCGGTTCGCCGCGCGCAGTGAGCGTCTCGCGCAGGCTGCGCAGTTCGCTGCGTGCATGCGCCGAGCCCAGTGTGTCCAGCGCAAGAAAACGCTCCAGCGTGCCGCGATAGTCGCGCGACAACTCGACGCCGAATTGCACGAACACCTCGCGCTGGACGGCACTCGGCCAATCGCTGCCACGCACGAAACGCGGCGTGGCGGCAATCATCGCCAACCCACGCACCTGCGGCAGGGTGGCCGCCGCATGCAGCGCAAACAGCCCGCCCAGCGACCAGCCGAGCCATACCGCCGGCGGTGTGGCGGCCGCAATTTCTGCAACCACATACGGCAATGCCAGCGGCGTGCTGTCGTCGCGACTGAAGCCGTGTCCGGGCAGGTCGACCAGATGCAATTGATAGTGCGGCGCCAGGCGCTCCACCAGCGGTGCGAACACGCCGCCGTGCAGTGCCCAACCGTGCAGGAGAACCAGCGCAGGCCCGTGGCCGATGACATCGATATGCATACGCGTATTGTCGCCGATTGTGGCGTGCCGGCACGCCTCATTGAAATGCACGATGGTGATTGGAGGCACGTAGATCCGATGTTGGGTGCAGCGTCTTGGCGTCAATGCATGGCGGCTGCACGCAGTGCGACGATCCTCGGGGCCAGCAACGCCCATCGCGCACGCGCATGACCGCACCAGCGCCAGCGCGTCGGCCAGTGCCAGCGCCGTGCGTGCCGTGCCTGGATCGACGCAGTCAGCCAGTCGGGATCGAAGCCATCCCAGACGCCTACCACGCTGCGCAGATTGCCGATCAGCACCGGATGCACTTCGTACAACAACATCGTGCGCAACTGTTCCAGGGTGAAGGGCGAGGCAGCCAGGACGCGGGCGATGCCGTCGTCGTCGCAACTGTCGCTGTCCAGGTACAGCCGCGACAACGCTTCCCACACGCGACGTTGCGCCGCCGTGGCTGTGCCTGGTGTCGCGAGTGACATGTCAGTGCCAGGGTGCGATCGGAGGCCGGCACGCACCGGTGGCACGGCTGGTCCAATGCAGGCAAACCATCGCGCAATGCACGGTCAGCGCGCCGTGGTCGCCTGCCACGCAGGTGCGTCGTGCAATCGCTGCATTGGCTGAGTGGCCCACGCGTGTCTGCGTGCAGGCCAGCCACGCGCTGCCACTTGCCTCAGGCAGAGGCACGCAGCGGCTGCCGACTGACCACATCGCGCGCCTGCACGATGGCCTCGATCAGTGCCTGCACCTGCTGCGGCGTATGCAGCGCAGACAAGGTGACGCGCAAGCGCGCCTTGCCTTCGGGCACGGTGGGCGGACGAATGGCACCAACCATGAAACCTGCGTGTTCGAGCGCAGCCGACATCGCCATCACGGTTGCTTCCTCGCCGCATAGCAGCGGCTGGATCGGCGTGTCGGAGGCCATCAGTTCGAAGCCGTGCTTGCGCGCGCCATCGCGGAACGCACCGATCAATTCGACCAGGCGCGCACGCCGCCAATCGTCGCGACGCGCCAGGCGCACGGCCGCCAGGGTGGCCGCGACTTGCGCCGGCGGCAATGCAGTGGTGTAGATGTAGGGGCGCGCAGTTTCGGCCAGATGGCGCACCAACGCCTCTTCGCCCACCACCACCGCGCCGTAGCCACCGAGCGCCTTGCCCAGGGTGACCAACTGCAACGGCACTTCGGCCACGCCCAACCCCGCATCGGCGACGCAACCGCGCCCTTGCGGACCGAGCACGCCAACACCGTGCGCGTCGTCCACATAGAACAGCGCTTGCTGCATGCGTGCCACCAGGCTCAAGGCGCGCAGCGGCGCGACATCGCCGTCCATGCTGAAAACGCCGTCTGTGGCCAGCATCGCCGCGCCTTCGGGCGCGCCCTTGAGCTGGCGCATCGCGCCTTCCACATCCAGGTGCGGATAGCGCCGCAACCGGCAACCGGCCAGCCGCGTGGCATCGAGCAGGCTGGCGTGATTGAGCCGGTCCTGCACGCAGACATCGTCTTCTTCGCTGAGCAACGCCTGTTGCACGGCCAGGTTGGCGATGAAGCCGCTGCCGAACAGCAACGCCGACGGATAGCCCAGCCATTCGGCGATTTCGCGTTCCAATGTTTCGTGCGCGGTGTGGTGCCCGCAGATCAGATGCGAGGCGGTGGCGCCGGCACCGTCGCGGGCAGCGGCATCCTGCAGCGCGGCGACCACTTCGAACTGTTGCGACAAGCCCAGGTAGTCGTTGGAACAGAAACCGGTCAGCCAACGGCCGTCGATCTCCAGCCGCACGCCATCGCGCCGGCCCACCTGTCGCCGCACCCGCACCCGTTCCTGGGCCACGCGCAATTTACGCAGCGACGAAATCCGTTCGTGCAGATCGGGGCGAGCCATGGGGGCGTTCAACGGCAGGGAAGGTCCGCTAGCGTAGCGTGCCGGGCTCGGGGCGCCCAGCCGCCACCGACGACCGGTGCCCGGCACCGGGTCAGGCGGCGTGCTCGCAGGCCGCGCCGCGGGTGATCTCCGCATGCACGGTGCCGGGGTGATCGTGCTCGGCCGCATCGACGGTGATCTGCATCGGACGCAGGCCCAGTCTCTGGAACAGGGCCTGGTCGCGCTCGGTGTCCGGGTTGCCGGTGGTGAGCAGTTTTTCGCCGTAGAAAATCGAATTGGCACCGGCCAGGAAGCACAGCGCCTGCAGTTCGTCGCTCATCGCCTCGCGGCCGGCAGACAGGCGCACCATCGATTTCGGCATGGCGATACGGGCCACTGCGATCATGCGCACGAACTCGAACGGATCCAGCTGCTGGGTGCCGTGCAGCGGAGTACCGGGTACCTGCACCAGCTGGTTGATCGGCACCGAATCCGGATGCGCCGGCAGCGTGGCCAGCGCCAGCAGCAGGCCGATGCGGTGCTCGCGGGTTTCGCCCATCCCGACGATGCCGCCGCAGCAGGTCTTCAGGCCGACATCGCGCACATGCTCAAGCGTGTTCAGGCGGTCCTGGTACTGGCGGGTGTGGATGATCGAGTCGTAGTAATCCGGCGCGGTATCCAGATTGTGGTTGTAGTAGTCCAGCCCGGCATCCTTGAGCGCACGCGCCTGGCCGGCGTCGAGCATGCCGAGCGTGGCGCAGGTTTCCAGGCCCATGGCCTTCACCTCGCGGATCATGGCGGCCACCTTGGGGATGTCGCGCTCCTTGGGCGAGCGCCAGGCGGCGCCCATGCAGAAGCGCGAGGCGCCGGCGGCCTTGGCCTGGCGCGCCTTGGCGACGACCTCTTCGGTCTCCATGAGCTTCTGCGCGCTCACGCCGGTGTCGTAGCGCTGCGCCTGCGGGCAATACGCGCAGTCTTCCGGGCAACCGCCAGTCTTGACCGACAGCAGCGTGGAGACCTGCACTTGCGCCGGATCGAAATGGGCGCGATGCACGCTGGCGGCGCGGTGCAGCAGCTCCGGAAACGGCAGATCGAACAGCGCCTGCAGCTCTTTGCGATCCCAGTCATGGCGGATGACAACAGACATCGGAGTTTCCTGACAGTCAGCGGCTTGGAAGCCAGGCAGTCTGGTGAGCATGGAAGAGGCTGTCAACTTCAATCAGGTCCGATCGGTTTACAGATGGCCGCAGCGGGTGCTGCGGCTGTTGCTGCCGAGCCTGTGTCTGGTCTGCGCGGAGGCCGGTACGCCCGACGGCGATCTATGCCCTGCATGTCGCGCCGCCTTGCCCGATCATGGCCACGCCTGCCTGTGTTGCGCCACGCAGCTGTTCGCCTCCGACGCGGTGGCGCTGTGCGGGCAGTGCCTGCAGCACCCACCAGCGCTGCAGCGGGTACATGCCTGTTTTACCTATCGCTGGCCGGTGGACGGGCTGCTGCGGCGGTTCAAGTTCCATCAGGACCTGGCGGCAGGCCGCCTGCTCAGCGAACTGATGGCCCGGCGCTGCGTGGGGCTGCCGCGCCCACAGGCATTGGTGCCGGTAAGCCTGCACCGGCAGCGCCTGCGCCAGCGCGGTTACGACCAGGCGCTGGAGCTGGCCCGACCGCTGGGCCGCGCGCTGCAGCTGCCGTGCCGGCCGTTGCTGCGCAGGGTTCGCGCGACCGCTCCGCAATCCGAACTGGATGCGGCCGAGCGGCAGCGCAATCTGCGCGATGCGTTCGAGGTCCGCGGCGCCTTGCCGGCGCATGTGGCCTTGGTGGACGACGTGATGACGACCGGCGCGACGCTCCACGCCGCGGCCAAGGCCTTGCGCAAGGCGGGTGTTCAACGGGTGGATGCCTGGGTTTGCGCGCGGGTGCCGTGATCTAGCCGGCCGCCGCCGAATGCGCGAGGCTTCGCCCGCACCCTCACCCCGGCCTCTCTCCCGCAGGAGACGGGCTCTCTGTCTGACAGCACAGCGCGATGGATGGCGACGCGGCTTCGGTAGGTGGATGGCCAGAAGAGATGGAGGAATCGAGCAGTGATGCTGGCGAGCTTTGAATCCTTGCTCGCAATTTCAAGGTCTGATCTTCAATCGACAAACTTCCCATCCCCGAATCCCGAATCCCGCACCTAACGCCCTGCCACCGCCACTGCGATGCCGACGAAGATCGCCAGGCCAACCCAGTTGTTGTGCAGGAAGGCGCGGAAGCAGGGGCCGCGCTCGCGGTGGCGGGCGATGCGGAATTCGTAGGCGACCAGCAGCGCTGCAACGCCCAGGCCGGCCCAGTACGCAGCGCCGAGATCAGCGCGCAGGCCGACCAATACCAGCGTCGCGACCATCAGCGCATACAAGAGGCCTTGTGCTATCAGATCGAACCTGCCGAACAGGATGGCGGTGGACTTGCTGCCCATGCGGAGATCGTCGTCGCGGTCGACCATGGCGTACCAGGTGTCGTAGGCGGTGGCCCACAGGATGTTGGCGGCATACAGCAGCCAGCCCAGCAACGGCACGCTGCCTTGCACGGCGGCGAAGGCCATCGGGATGCCCCAGCCGAACGCCATGCCCAGATAGACCTGCGGCAGGTGGGTATGGCGCTTGAGGTAGGGGTAGCTGGCGGCCAGGAAGACGCCGGGCACGCTCAGCATCACGGTCAGCCAGTTGAGCGTGAGCACCAGCGCGAAGGCCGCCAGCATCAGCGCCACGAATACCCATAATGCCTCGCGCCCGGAGACCGCGCCGGTGGCCAGCGGGCGCGATTTGGTGCGCTCCACGTGCGGATCCAGCCAGCGGTCGGCGTAATCGTTGATCACGCAGCCGGCCGAACGGGTCAGCCACACCCCGGCGGTGAACACGAACAGCGTCCACAACGGCGGCAGGCCATCGGCCGCCAGCCACAACGCCCACCAGGTGGGCCAGAGCAACAACAGGCTCCCGATCGGACGGTCGCCACGGACCAGCTTCCAGTACTGGCCCAATCGCTGCGGCCACGTCAGCGCGCGCGCTGTGGGCAATTGTTCGACACCATGCTTGCTCATGCGGCAAAGGGTAGCAGCGCGGCTCGGCCGTGGTCATGTGGACGCGGGGTGGGCGCTGTGCGGGCGGCAATCCTGGCAATGCCCTGCCTGCGCGATGGCCGGCTGTTCATGGGGTGCGGCTGGCCGCAGCAAGCAATGCTGCGAGCGGCCGGGGGCCGGGCGTTGATGCGGGCGGGCTGCGGCAGGCGGTGTGGTTGCCACGCAAGCTTGGCAGTGAGCGCGCTCAGGCGCGTGCTCAAGCTGACTGTCAGGTGGGGACGCTGAGCAGGCTTGCGTCTGGCAACGGCCGCTTGAGATGGCCACACGGCTGTACGCGTGGCCCTGCGCGCTTGAACCTGGGCACCCGGTGTCGCACAGCGACCGCCCGGGCCGAGACGCCGGCGTCATCACGTCTGGAGCGACGCCGCGGCTCGCCAAGACCCGCGGCGCCCGGCCCCATCACGCGCACGCCGGCTGTTCTGGCATAATGCGCGGCCAGGCGCTCGTAGCTCAGCCGGATAGAGTAGTGGCTTCCGAAGCCATTGGTCGGGGGTTCGAATCCCTCCGGGCGCACCAGTTCAGTTCCAGAGCTTGTGCTGGGATTTAAAAAAACCCTCGAGAGATCGGGGGTTTTTTGTTGCCTGTACAGCGAACGGTCCACTCGGATCCATTGGCATCCAGGCTGATCGGGCATAGATGGGCGCATCCGCCCTCAACGCAGCCACGCAGAAGAGGGATGTCCCATGCAGTCAAGCGGCTTCATGGAACGCTTCAACGACAGCGACCAACGCGGCGTCCTAGAGATGCACGGGTTCCGCAGTTTGAGCGAAGCGAACAAACAGACCGCCGCCGTGTGGCTGGTTGCCGGCAGCCAATAACCACTGCATGGACGCGGCGGGCAAACACCCGCCGCGTTCTGCGATCAACATCATCAGCATGCCTATCCATTCTCAACTGCGGGAGTGGCCTCGCCGGACGCCAGGGCCTAACGGATGCCCCATTCCCCGAGCAGTACACGCGCCCGCCGCTCGATGAAGCGGTTCGCGTTGGCCTGCGCCTGCTCGGACTCCTGCTTGGCCTCCGCTTCCCCGATGACACCCTCATGCGCTTCGTCAAGCTGAGCCATCGCCCACGTGATCGCCGCATCCTGCGCCGCTTTTCCCTCCACATCGTGCATGGAGATGTAGGCCTTCAGTGGCGGCCACATTTCCACACGCCCGTTGAGTTCATTCCTGCTGCGCAGCAGCCTCTCCCTGGACAGCCCCAGGTCGGGATTTTGCAGCGCTTCCTGCAGCAGGCCCAGCGCCGTCTCGGGGTCCTGCATGTGCATGAGCTTATGCTTGAGCATCTCCGCAAACGCGGTCTTGACGTCTCCTCGCACGGCCGGCCCGGAACCACCCACCTGCGTCATGCCGTCCAGGTTCAGTCTCTTGGGGGTGTGGTCGCTCAAGAATTGGCCGAAGCTGCTGCGGAATTCGGGTGATCGAATGGCCTCGGCCACCACCTGGTCCAGCAGGGGCATGTCGGCCGATGTAATGGCTGCGCCGAAGATCCTGGCATTTTGCGCCAGGCCCTGCGCCCACTTGTCAAAACGCTCGCCCAGGTCGGCATCGACACTGCGCAACACGCGCGTGAACTCGGGGACGCGGTTCCATGACGACCCGGCCTGCTGCGCCGCCGGCACGGGCGCGCGTTGTCTCCGCTCGGCCAGCCGCTGTGCCTGGCGCTGCGCGCGCTCCGGGTCGCGGATCTGCAGCAATTGGTCTGCCAGATGATCCGGCACCTTGATATCGCATTGAGCGGGCAGTCGGGCCAGCGACTGTGGAAGGGTCTGCAGGCCCGTGTCGCGCAGGTCCAGCAGTTGCAATTGGGCCAGATCCGCCACGCTGTCGGGCAGCTGCCGGAGCGCGGCGCAACCTTTCAGCGACAGTTCCGTCAAGCCGCGCAGTTGACCGATGTCCTCAGGCAAGTGCGCCAGGCGGCGGTTGGACGACAGATTGAGTTTTTCCAGCCTATGCAGCTGGGTGAGGCTGCCAGGAAGCCGCTCAAGCTTGGAATTCGATGCCACCTCCAGTGACCTGAGGCCCCGCATGAGTCCGATGTTCTCAGGCAACTCGTGAAAATGCGAAGAGTGCGGCATACGCAACTCGGTCAAGTGGCTCAGTTCAACGATGCTGGCTGGCAGGCGCGCATAGTGCCCGCCTGCCAGCGTGAGGCTGCGCAGACCTTGCATGCGCCCCAGGTCTGCGGGCAACTCGTCCAACGGAGCCAACGCCAATTGAAGGGTTTCTAGATTGGACAGGCGCGTCAACGAGGGTGGCAACTTTTTCAGACCGTGCGCGCCAACGACCTGCAGATGGCGGAGCTGGCGCAGCTGTCCCAGGTTGTCTGGCAGCGACTGAAGCCCGGTATGCACCAGCGTCAATTTCTGTAGGGCGTCGAGCCGGCCGATCGCATCGGGGAGCGTCGTGGCAGGGAGGCCGTAGTCGAGAACAAGTTCGGTGCTGCGGCGGGTCGCTGCACGGCGGATTTCGTCTGCCACGCTTTGCAGCACCTCCCGCGACGTATCCCTCTGCCCGTCGTGCAGGTTGTAGCCCGTCCGTACCCGCTCTGCCATCGGTAGGCTTTGCGCCAGCCATTCGTCGATGTCGCGCTCGATACTGCCCGGTGGTGCAGAAGAGGCGCCCGCGAGTGCCGCCGGCTGACTCGACGGATGCAACGGCGATCGGAAAAGGCGCCCTTGCGCGGCATTTCTTGGCGTCGACGTGTCTGCCGCTGACGTGCTTTCGCGCCGTCGCGGCCGCGCGAGCAGAGGGCTTAGCAAGCCCTCCGGTTGCGAAGATTGCCGTGAAGGCCTGTCTTCAGCAGGCGCTTGATCGGCGGTATCCGTTCGCGGGCGAGAGCGTAGTAGGCGATTGACATTGAACATGGAGGTGTCTCCTGCGTAGTCGGCTGAGTGCAGCGTTCCCGAAGCCAGGCTACGGCGATGCAATTGCAATCGCTGCACCAAAGCGAAGCGATTGCATCGCCTGACGAATCGGGCGCTTTCTTGCAAGCGCGTCCCTGTGCTGCATACCTGCTCACCGACAGCGGGGCATGGTCCGGCGTTCGATCGCATCGGTCTTCGACGTGATACACGCGGTGGCGACAGGCGATCGAGGAGGTGGTGCGGCGCATCTCTTGCGATGCAGTATTCACGCGCGTCGATCGTCTTCCTTGCAAGGACGTAGATGATCCGGGGAGAGCGCCCGGCATCCCCTCGCCTGTTCGCCGGAAGGCACGTCACCGCCACAGCGGCGGCTTAACGTGCATGCAGGCGCTTAGAGGCACGCGCTGCGAAGCCGCTAGGCGATAGGCAAACGCATCATCGCAGCGCGCCCTGCAGCACGTCGTGGCGGATCGATCAGCCTTGCCTCAAGACCTGCCCTCTCGAGCGCCAACGCCGGCTGCAAGACGTTGAATGGATTATCGCCCTATACAGGTTATCGACGACGTATTCTGAAGTTCCTCAGATTCTGGCGCATGTCTCCCTCGAAGTTGTTGGCAATGTTCGTGGGAATAATTTGCTTGCCCACCGGAACGCCGCCCGACTTCTCCAGATTTTGGTGGATTTGTCCGTTTTGCTGCTGGTCCAACTTGTATTCTTCGTAATGCAGGCCCGCCAATACGGGCGTCTTGAGAATTTCCACAAATTTACTGATGCTGGTGCCGGCGGCATAGCCTTTTAAGAACTCCCCGGCAGTCGGACGCTGTGTCGCCGTTTTACCGGTGCCCTTGGCGACGCCGCTGGCCGTTCCCTTTGCAGTTGCCTTGGCCGCGCTCTTGCCTGCTTCCTTGGTCGCGGCCTCGGCGACCCCCTTGGCCCCGATTCTGGCCGTGGGTCCGCCGACTGCTCCGACGACTGCCCCGGCCATATTGATGCCGGCCAGCTTCAACGCCAGCGACATGTCGCCACCTTGAATCGCGGTGTCGACCACCTGCGCCGCCTGCGCCTCGCTCTCCAATGCAATCGACGCCGCATCGGTAATTTCGCCGATGATGGGGATCCCGTTCAATGCGCTGAGCCCCACGGACATCCAGTCCAGGATCTTGCTGTCCCACTTGAGGAACTCATGCAGGCCGTGTTGGAACGTGCCAACGTCCTTTTTGGGCTTCTTGATCGCCGGCGGATCGTCCTTGCCCACCAGCATGTCTGCGACGGCCTTTTGCTGATCGGGCGAGCTGGCCTCGTGCGTGGCCGGCGTATCCACGGTCTTGTTGTCTGCACTCATGTGGTCATAGAACTGCCGGAAATCGTTCTGGCTGATCTTGCCCGAATCGACGACATGGCCGCCGCCGAAGAAGTGATGGGGCTTCTTGTAGCCGGTGATCGAGTTGTTCAACAAGCCGAACAGCAACGGATCGTTCAACAACTGCGTGGCGGCCTGCTTCACTGCGGGGTCGGCTTTGTCGTCCTTGGAGATCGCGTCGAGCTTGTCGCGCGTGACCTCCTTACCGTCGCCGTAGAACGCGTCTTGATGACTGTTGATGGTATCCAGCGTCTTCTGCTCGTCCGCCGTCAGGTGAATCTCGGAGCTGGATTTCTGCAGGAAGTCCGGCGTACTCATCGAGCCGGAATCTCCTGCAAACTCCTTCCACTCGTCGGGGTGATCGCGAAAATATTGGGCAGCCGCGATCACCTGGGGCGGGCACTTGCCGGTCTTGCTGTCGCCATCGACGATCTTGGCGAATTCGTCCTCGCTCAGGTTGTCGGGCAGATAGTCGGAATAGCGATACAGCTCGCGCAAGGCATCGCTTTTGGTCATGACCGACGCCTTGGTTTTGTCGGGGCTATCGGATGCGATGTAGTTCTGCGTGTAATCCTTGGCCTTCTTGTCGTTGTATTCGGCAATTTGCGGGTGATGGGAGGAAAAGTCCGTCAGGTCCTTCGCCTTGATCTTGCCGCCGCACTTGCCGTCCTTCTGCGAGCCGATGGCAAAGAACAGCCGCGGATCCTTCTGCAATCCTTTAAGCGCTTCCTTCAAGTCAGATTGCGTCGACGGGTCGTTGATCTTTGCGTCCAGCTGATCGAAGGACAACGAGTCGACCTGGTCCTTGTGCCGATCCAGGACCGAAACAATTTCCAATTCGGATTGATTGAGCTGGCCGTCGTTCCAGGTGACCGTCGAGCCCTCCGCAGCTGGTGGCGGGTTGGAACCCTTGATGTTCTTGGGGTTGAACTCATCGTTCTTGCCGCCGAGCTCCTTGACCTGCGGATGCGAATCGGAGAAATCCCAAAGATCCTGCGCCTTGATCTTGCCGCCGCACTTGCCGTCTCCCTGCGAACCGATCGCAAAGAACAGGCGCGGGTCCTGCTTCAGTCCCTGCAATGCGGCCTTCAGGTCGGCGGGCGTGGAAGGGTCGTTGATCTTGTCGTCGAGATTCTTGTACTCGAGCGGCATCTGATCCTTGTGGGCATTCAAGGTCGAAACGATCTGCAGCTCCGATGGAGTGAGCGTGCCACCGTTCCAGGTGACCGTCGAGCCTTCCAGCGCCGGCGGCGCATCCTTCCCCTTGATGTGCTTGGGGTCGAAGTCGTAGCCCAGCGATGGCCAGGAGGTGCGCTTTTCGATCGGCTGGGTGGCTTGCCAGTCCGATGCGGACAGCTGGGTGTCGGTGTCGCCGCTGGCCGTGTTGGCCTGGAGGGCCGCCAGCAGCAGGTAGATTTGCTGAAAGATGTTATCCATCGTCGATGGCAAGTCGGAGTCGTCCGTGGACGAATCCGACCCGAATAGCTCCGACGAATCCGACTCGTTGAGAGGAGTACCCAGCAATTGGCTGGGGTTACTCCCGGTAGAAAGTGTATTGAGCGACATATAGGCGGCCTCGCAATAGCAGAATTGGCAGAGTACCTGCGTATAAGCATTGTCTTATACGGCCGCACGGGCGCGCCCGTGCGGTGTAGCCGTATGGTGCCAATGTGCGCACTGTGCATCTTGATCGACGAACTATTTTGGCGAAAAAAGCGCAAAGACCGATGCGTCGATGTCCTATTCAGGAACTGCTCGGTTGCGCGCAGCTGACCGGTAGACGCGCGCCCCCTGTTGTGACCTGCAAAAACCTGACGATCGAGTTAATACGGCGTTGCGTGTGCGATGCCGATAGCGTCGCGTGATTCGATCGACACCCGCGCGCGTGTGCGCCCGCGCGTCCCGCCGGTGGCGATCTGCTCAAATCATCCGCGTTCGGCGTCACGTTGCCGATGCCGTACGCCGCATGGACCGTGAGCGCTATTGCTATCGGCTGTGTGCGGGACAACCTTTGGCGCCGAGACCTGGATCCAGCGGCGAACACCAGGCGCTGCCGGGCACTGCTCGCACGGCATGTCGTGACGTCGCACACCGATGCGTGGCAAGAATCGGTGTCATACGCTTTGTTCGGAATATCCGGCTGCTCCAGTGGAAATACACGCATTATCGTAATGGAGATCGCTGGAATCGAAGTCGATGATGTGCGCAGCGAGTTAATACCGATGTGATGTGCCGTGCGCATGTAAGTCGCCAGGTTACGAGGCCTTTCTGCATTGCCTGTAGGTACCGCTAGCGCGCCGGATGACTCACCGGATCGAGGTCACCTCTGTTTCGCTTTTGTCCGCTACGAAAGTGTGGCGCAGGTTTTGGTTAGCCGATTGGCAGTGCCCCAGCTTCGTGTGCAGCGCAGGTGGTTCGCTGTGCTTCGCTCGGGTGCGAAGCACAGCGCAAGACAATCTTGCCGCACACAATTGGTGCAGTGGCACGACATGTTGGTGCATGAGTCCTACATCGAATACGTCCTCACGGAGTACCTCTGATGACCTTGGAGTCGCACAATCGAAAATCAGCGAATACCGCTTTCTTTATCGGCCTGAGCGCATGTCTCGGCTTGCCGGGAGAGCTTGCACGGCGGCTCGGTGAAGGCGAAACCATTCTGGGGCCAGCCGGCATGCTGTGCCGTGTCCATACGCAGGGAGAGCAAGACGAACTGATGGCCTTTCCGGAAGTGATCTTGCCCCTGGCGGCACGTGAATTCGGTGGCGACGAGGTGGTGACCCTGCTCTCGCTGCAGGAGCAGCTGCTGACCGAGTACGGATGGCGGCTCACGCTCTCGGACCTCGGCCTGCTATGCGTGTGTCCGCTGTTGCGCGTGCGCAGCCCTGAAGAGGTGGCCGCTGCACTGGAACTTGGGCAGGTGGTCGCACGTGTCGTGCTCGACGCGCTGGCGACCCAGGTCGATACGAAGGCCGAGGTGGCATCATGAAGCTCCCCAGCCATATCGGGACCGCCTCCAGTAGCCGTGCAACGTCGGGTCTTGTTCCGGCACTACCAACGCAGGCCGAAAAGCGCCCTGCCGGTCCAGAAGAGCGCGCACTCTCTGGGCCGCTTGCCGGCTTGTCCTCTTCCGGCGCGGCTCTGCGCGGTCGCCGGGCTTCCTCACGTCAGACGACCACTCATACAGACGAAGAGGCGGACGCACTCGGTCGGTCGCATCGGTCCGAGTCATCGCAGTCATCGCAGTCTTCGGATACAACGTTTTACAGCGCGCAGACCGCAGCCCCGCACGCGGAGTTGGAACTACAGCATGGGGCGGTCGTTGCGGGCACCTATGAGGCGCGTAGCGCTGCAGCCGTCGCCGAGGCGAAAGCGCAGCTGCGCGCCGCGCTGGACGATCTGCCATTTGCCGCGCCCTCGCAGGAGCAACGTGCATTGCAGGCAAGTTACCTGGAATGGGCGGACGCACGCGTGTAGGAACGCGTTACGGCCTTCGGGCCGGATGCCGGGTACCAGATCATCGGCGATATGAAGTCGGCAGGCGCAACGGCAACGCTGCCGATCGCCTACGAATGTCTCAGGGCCTTCATCACTGGCGCGATGCGCAACCCGGTCGGTCTGGCCACGTGCGCGGCCTACGCCGGCGCACGCCCGCCTGACGCCGAGCAACTGAGTACGGCGGTTCTTGCTGGTGCGGCGGCGGGAATGGCGTCCTATACCAGCGATACGCTGCTGCTTCCCGCAATGGACCGGCGCGCGCGCGCCGGCAACTTGCCGCGCTTCAAGGCCATCGACCCGAAGGTCCTGGTGCCCGATCCGCCGCCGGTCGTTCTGGAAGTGACCGCGGAAGCCAAGCGATTCGCGCGTCCGGGCGAGAACACGGCGCACACGGTGGCCGAGCTCAAGGCCCAGGCCCACGACCGCCGCCAGGCGATCGCCAATCGCCAATCGACCCTGGATGACAAGTCGGTTGATACCTTGTGGCTCAAGCCAGTAATCAATGCAGGGTTCAATGCCGCGCGTCGGACCGGCAGTGACCCGGGCTTGCTGACGCCGGTCGGCCAGTTGGGCTTGAGCGCGCTCGCCATCGGCGGAGCTGGCATCGTGCAAAAAGCAATGCTGGAGACGAGCAAGGCCTTGGCGCACACCGGCCAGATGAACGTGCCGGATCTGCTTGGCGGAGAGCAACGCTTGAACCTGTTTTCGCTGGCTCTGCCCGACAAAACACGTCGGCCCGCACAATGGTCCGACGCTGTCCATTTCCCGCTGCGTTATCTGCTGGAAAGCGGAATGGAAGCCTTTGCGTTGGCAAAGCAAGGTTTCAACAGCGCCAATGCGGTCGTCGATACGGTACGTGACGTCTTTGCCCGCCACATGCTCAGCAATATCATGGCCAGCTTCGGCTCGCTTGGGGCCTCGCGCATGATCGTCGCACCGTTGCGTGGAGGGAGCCATATCCGTGTTGCTGGCGAACCAGTCAATTCCGTGCCTGTTGTCTTGCAGCAGACCGTCCAAACCCTGTTCAACGATACGTTCTGGAATGCGCTCAAGGCCAGGAACGGTACCAACAGCTCCCCGGCAGCGCGACTGGATAACGCGCGTGCCACCCGGGCAGCCGAGCGTGAACGCACCATCGCACAGACGCTTGAGGCCCTGGCAGAGCCCATCGACCAGACGATCGCCGCGCTTTCCGGGCCCACATCTGCCCAAACGCGTGCCATGGAGGAGGGGGTGGGCGCTGCACCTGGGCCTGGGACGCTTGGCCAGGCATTGCGGACGGCCCTGGAGACATTGCGCACGGAGATCGGCGCGCAGTCTCCCTCGATTGCGACCATCGATGCCGTACGCACCGCGCTGCGTGATGTTTGGAGGGACACGTTTAGCGCAACGCCACGCTACAACGTGACGCAGGCGCTGGATGATCAACTGAAAACGCTCAAGCGTGCGTTGCATGAACGCGAGCAACTGCGTCGGTGGGACACCGGGCGAGCATGAGCGCTCAGCCATCGCGTTGATCCTGGTGCGTCTTGCACACCGCCGCCACAGACGTAGTTGCCGTCGCGTCTGTGGCGTGGTGGTGGCGGCCGGAAGATGAGCACCCACCAGCAGAGATAGAGCGATGCCACTGCGCAACCTGGTCGTAGTGGCAGTGCCTGCCGCCGTGCAATGATCTTGCTGTGACGCTGGTTGGCGGACTGGGCGACGCGGTGCGTATCGATGCCATCGTGCAACTCGCACTGGAAAGGGAACTCGTCAGAAAGTCGCCGTATGTCTCTGCTGCGCCAACGCGTGGGTGCACCCGCCGCCGTAGCAGAAATGCGCGGCAGGGCAGATCTGTCACGCAGCTGCCCTGGTTCTGTGCAGTGCCAGTCCTCGCGACCATCTTGCGTGGCAGGTGTGCGACGGCTGCCTGCAGGGTATCTGCAGGGAAAGATCCAGGCGCGTCACACCCGACATGCTCAATCGACCTGCATTCAGTGCGAGCCATTGGTGACATCGTCCAGACAACGCGCCAGGGCTGGTGGAATTGGCTGGAAAGCGGGGTCGTGGTGCCATGGCTGACAAGCGTCGCTGTCGCCATGATTGGCCAAGGCGGCGAGATGCTTGCCAGCCTTGGTCAGGCACGTAACCACAGATAGTTCCCCGTCGCGATTCCTTCGAACATTTCGTCGTGCGCAACGAAGATATTATTGTTCCAGTAACGACCATGCTCGGCGTAGTGGGCAAGCAGGTCGCATATCCATGATCCATCCACATCATCGTCCAGCGGCACGCGCACGATCAGGACGATGACGCCGGCATCATTCAGTCCAAGCTGTGCCTGGTCTTGCGCGTACACGGACAGATTGGCTTCCAATAACAGCCGGTAAACCGTCAATGTCCGTCCGGCGGGTGGCAGCCCGTAGGAGATGCGCAGATACAGTGCCTGCTCTTGCACCTCATCGTCGGGCTGTGGCGTCGGCTCGTGGAGGTAGACTTCAAACCCTTCCACCCAGAGTACACGTCTGCTGAGCACAGACTGCACATCCGGTAGATCCAGTGCCTCGCACATCTGTCGAACGATGGTTTCGAATCGTGCGCTGCTCATCGGCGGTGGTACATGCGCAGGACCCCCTACAAGTCCTGCGCATGCCAATGTCGATTACTGGCCAACGAGCTGCTTGGCGTTGTCGCCGGCCTTGCCGATGAACTTGTTCAACGCCACGTTGAAGTCCAGATCGTTCTTGAGCATGGTGATCTTGTTGTTCATGGATTTCTGGGCCTCGTCAGAAGCGGTCAAGTCGCTGATCAACGATCTCATCTGACCGTTCGAGCCGAACAGTGCACTAGCACCAGAGATTCCACCGGACACACCCCCGGTGTAGCCATCCATGCCCTGGTCAAAACGCGATGTGATTGAACTCGTTTGCGGAAATAGTTCCATACCAAGCCTCCTTCATATTGCATGTAGTGATGCGCCTGCTGGCGCGTTGTGCTTGGTCGAAGTGACCAAGAAATCGATTTACTTACGACAGGCCGGCGATGTGCGCGACGATGTTGCGCGCCGCGGTCATACCGTCATGCAAGACATTGAAGTCGTTGCGTGAGGTCTGATCGCTCGCCGCGGACCAGTGCACGCGAATCTGTTGCGCGGTGGCATCGAGCGCTGCCTCGAGGTTACGCAGCCGCTCGCCAGACGGATCCGCTGCCTTGGTCTGCAAAATCTTGCTCATATCCTGGGTGACCGTCTCGGTCATGGCATCGAACATAGTGGGCTCTCATTGCGCCGCCTGCTGCGGCAGGGATGTCATGTGCTTGGTACCGTCCGGCGTTTCGACATAATGCAGACCATCGGCGAGCAATGCCGCGTCGTAATTGTCCGGCGGTTTGATGGACGGGTCTTGCTGGCTGATCTCCACGTGCAGTGCGCGGACCTCAGGGCCCAGGTCGCTGCGGACATCGGCAATCCTGCGGCTTGCGCGTTCTGCGTAGTCGCTGCTGCCGGAAACCGAGAAAACGCCATTGCCCTGGTAACGTACGCTGAGAGCGGGGTCAGCCAGGGCATCGCGCAGCGTCGCCACGACCTCGTCCACCACGGCCACGTTGACGGCAACGCCTGAATGATAGCGATGCACCTGCGCACGCAAGCGCGCAGCATCGGCGCTGCTGGGGACCAGGCCTTCGATCAGCACGCGCGTGCCGACGCGTTGGGCGTGCGCCTCGCGAAAACCGAGTTGTTTCAACAAGGCGTTGGCCTGGTTGACGGCATTTTCTGGGCGCTGCGGGGTGGCGGCATCGGAAAGAAATGCCGGTTGCAACGAGGGGATCAACGCTGCTGCGGAAAGCGCTAGCATGGCACCCATCGCTGCGCGCAGGACTTTGCGCCTGGACGCGGGCGGCGCCGGCGTGGGGGCTGGGGAAAGCAGCCGCTCCAGCAGCGCCACATCGTCGGGCCAATCGGCAGCAGCCTCGCCAACACACAGCACCAGGGGGCCGAAGCGAACCGGCTGAAACGCAACAAAAGACGTTTCTGGCAGCGTGTCGCTGCTGTAACGGATTTGACCGTCATGGTCTACCTCGAGAATAAGTGAGCAACCAGGCCAATCGTCTATTCGGATATCGGTTTGGGGATCGCTCCCCAGGCTGTAACGACCTTGTGCCAAATCTAATCGTGCGCCTGCGTGGGTTCCTGTCAGTACGCGAAGCTGCATGGTCATGGGCGAACCTCCTGAGCCACCTGGTGTGGTTGCTCAATCAGCAGTGTGTTCAGACGTGTGATGGCATGTGTACGATCGGCCTGCCTGCGCGGCTTTTCCGCATTCAGCAGTATCAACGGGAGCAAAAGGTGAAAATTGCGGAGTGCTGGCACCGGTTCCAGCTCCGACGGCATCAGCTCCATCAAGCGCTTCCGCAACGCCTGTAGATTTTCGGCCGTGGTGGCCCTGCCGGTCGAGCGAAAATGCTCCCGCATCAACCTCCAGACCGTCGTGGTCAACGAGGCGAGGGCAGGGTATGAAACGCCGATGGCGCGTAACTCGACAAGCGCAGCGGCAAGCGCGTGTCGCCTGACCATCGGATCGGCGTCGCGCGTCATCACATAGCGATCGAGAATTCCGTCGATGCGTGCACGCACGCCGTCGCTCAAATCTGCCGGTGCGGCAGCCTGCCACGGTCCTGTCTGCGGATCGTCGGCATGCGCGTTGCGGCCACCGCCATGCTGATCGCCCTGGCCCTGCTCACGCCCCTGGGCCGCAACGACGGCCACGCTCACCCGTCCGCGCAGTACGCACTCGCGTTTGGCTTCGATCTCTTCCTGCTCGGTGGCTTCGAATTCATCCTCCTGGCCGTCCAGCGACCGGATCCCGCGTCGTCGCCTGCGCGGTGGAGCTGGGCGCAGGCGCGGTGCTCGTGCCGCAATGTCGGTAGGCGACCCCGCGCTGGTGCCTGCCGCATCGGCATGATGATCGCCATGGTGATGCGAGCCGCCATGCTCGATGGAAACCGAGGGCCCCAAGGTGCCGGGCGAAATGCGACGGATCATGGGAATGCCGCCTGCATCAAGGCCTGGCCGAACTGCATGATGGCCGAGGCACCCCACGGTGCTGTGACGGCAATGGCAGCCACCACCACCACCAGCTTGAGCGCGAACGAGATCGATGCGTCCTGCAGCGACATCACCGCCTGGACGAAGGCGATCAGCAGCCCGGCCAGCGCAGCGACACCGACCACCGGCAAGGACACCTTGAGGCAGAGCAGCAAGGCTTCGGAGGTAAATCGCACTAGATCGTCGTGGTCCATGGCGTCACCGATAGCTCAGAACCAGGCCATGAATCAGCATCGACCAGCCGTCCATGGCGACGAACAGCAGCAGCTTGAACGGGATCGCCACGTTGGTCGGGGTGACCTGCGAAAGGCCCATCGCCATCAGCGCGTTGGCCACCACCAGGTCGATGACGATGAACACCAGATACAACAGAAACCCGATGCGGAAGGCTTCGGTCAATTCGCTGAGCGTGAAAGCCGGTGCCAGGACGAGCAGGTCGTCCGACTTGAGCGTGGCAGCCTTGTCCTTGGGCCAGATCTGCTGTGCGGAGCGCATGAAAAAGGCCTTTTCGCGCTCGCGTGTGTGCTTGAGCAGGAATTGCCGGAACGGCTCCCGGCAGGCGTCGAGCAGCACCACCACGCGGCTGTTGTCCGATCCGGCGCCGTAGTTCTGTGCGGCCTTGAACGCTTCCATGCCCACCGGCGCCATCACAAAGCACGACACCAGCAATGCAACGCCATTGAGGACCATGTTCGGCGGCACCTGCTGTACACCGATCGCATTGCGCAGCAGGCCGAGCACGACCACGATCTTGGTGTAGGAGGTGACCACCATCGCTGCGAAAGGCAGTAAGCCCAGCATGATGACCACCAGCAGCAGCGAGCCAACGTCAGGCATCTGCATGCGTGCTCTCCGACATGCTGAGGATCTGCACACCCAGATGTTCGCCCACTGCCAGTAGCCTGCCGGTGCCGATGGTCTGGCCGTAAACCACCAGGCGGATGTCGGCTTGATCGACGGGCACCGACAACTCCAGGATCTGCCCTGGCTGCAAACCCGACAAGGTCGATAGAGATAGCGCAAGTTGATCCACTTCCAGTTGCACCGGCAGTTCCAGTTCCGCCACATTGCTGGTGGACGGTGCGACGTCGGGCTCAAACGTATCGTGCTGCATGGTGGGGGGGGCCTCCAGAATCATCTTTTGCAGGTTCAAGCGCACCGGAGCGCGCAATACCGCGCCTCCGGCGATACCCCAGAGCAGCTCGCCGCTGGTGACCGCCGCCGAGGCGGTGCAATGCAGCAAGACATCGCCAGGCCGCAGCGACTGCAGCAATGCCGCCGATGCGGTGCGCCCGCCGATGCGCAGGCGCGTGTTGACGCGCAGTGCAGCCAGCCAGGCTGGCAGCTGCGTAGGCCCGGCAAGTCCGTCGACTGCAGCCTGCAGCGTGGCCAGCAGCGACGCGCTTGCCGTCAGCGCAATCGCGTCCAGATCGCCCAGTGTGATGCCGATGCCGTGGCAGTGGTCCGGCGCTGCATCGCGCTCGAAGCCGATCACCTCGGCAGCGCCCAGGCCGAGCGGCGCAAGCGCGCCCAGGCGATCGGCCAGCAACATTCCTGCGAGCGAAACGCGGAGGGCGTCGTCGTCCTCGTTCAATAGCGGCGCCAGGCCGTCGCGCGCGGCAATCCGCATATCCATCTGGCCGGTGTCCAACTGCAGTCGCAGGCGGGCCGCATCATTGGGTGAGATGCGACGGCAATGCGTGACGAAGCCGCAGTGGCGTGCCGCGCGTGGGTCGCCGAACACCCTGCCCAGCTGTGTGCGCTCGGCCGCAACGCGCGTCAACGCCTGGGAGAGTGCACGTGCCGGTGGAGCCTGGCTCTGCTCGGTTAGCAAGATGGAGTTCCTCCAAATGGCTTTCTGTCGCCAGTGCCGCGTTAGACAACCTCGATGCTGATCTGGAGCGTGCTGCTCAGCGTGGACGTCAGCGCAGCCTCCAGACGCTGCCTTCCGCACCAAAGTACCTCGCGCGCGTCAGGCGAACGGGTATTGAAGCGAAGCGATAGCTGGTCCGGCGAAAGCCGCAAAAACAACGTGGTCTGTGCGACGACCTCTTGATCGATATCCAGCCAGGCTTCCCAGCTGCCTGCGCTGCGCACTGGCGTGGCGTTGCAGAACTCGGCCACGCGCAGCGCGATGTGGTCGATTGCCATCTGGGCGCGTTGGGTGCGTATCCACTCGGTCGCGATCTGTCGCCCTACCGTGCCATCGTCGTTGCCTTGGGACGGCGCCAGGTGTTTCGGCCCTTCGATACTTGATGGCGTGTCCGTTTGCATGGGCGCGCCGTCATGCGCCTCGGTGAAGCTCTCCTCGGCGTCAGGTTCCGGTCGATCTTCGTCGCACTGCGGTGGCAACACCATGCAGGGAAGAGCGAGCTGGGCGCTGCGCAGGCGCTGACGCAGTTGCAGGAAGCTGGAGCGCTGCGCCGACCGAGCCGGCGTGGCTGCAGCCGCCGGCCGCTGCAGTGCGCCGCTGACCGGCAGGATGCGCACAGGGCGGAGCGGCGGCTTGCGCATCACACCACCACTCTGCCGATCGGTTGCAGTTGCACCTCCGAGCCCAACTCCTGGAACGAGTAGACCTGCAGCCACGTCAACCGTGCTTCGATCATGCGGCGCACATAGCGGCGTACGTCCATCGACGCTACCACCGCCAGCGGATGCTGCGCCTGATCGCCGACGATGCGTTCGACCTGTTCGACAAGCTGGTTCGCCTGCTCGGGCGGAAGTGCCAGGAAATTTCCGGCCGCGGTCGCGCGAATCGATTGCCTGATCAGTTGTTCCACCGCATGGTCGAGCATCACTGCAGGTAGCTGCCCAGTGCCTGCGGTTGCGGTGTGCGCAAGATAACGGCCCAGATCGCAGCGCACATACTCGGTCAACATCAGAAGATCCTTTTCCTTCGGACCCCATACCACCAGACTTTCCAGGATGCTCTTGATATTCCGCACCGGAATCCGTTCTTCCAGTAGGCGTCGCAACACATCGGCTATGCGCTGGGCGGGCATTGCTTTGTTCACCTCCGCAACCAGCCCGGGGTAGTCCACGGCCACCTGTTCCAGCATCCACTGGGTTTCCTGGATACCGACGAACAAGTGCGCGCGTGCATGCAGGGGTGCGATGGCCTGCCGCGCCAATGCTGCCTGCATGTCATCGGTGTTCTCCAATTCGGCGCGTGTCTCGGGGACATCGTGAATCAACACCTCGTATTGCATGTCGTGCAGGGACTCGCTCTGCCAGATCGCGATCCCGGGAAACGGCAAACCCAGCAACTCGACCAATTGGCGGCGCTCGCTTTCGATCGCCTGGTCCAGCCGCGCAGGGTCGAGCTGAGCGGCCAGCTGCGGCGACAGCCGCATCGACAAAGGCGAGGCGAAATCGGGGGCGTTCTTGCGAATATGCGGCGCCTCGCCTTTGGCACCTTTCCGGCTCGTCGACGGCAACTTGCGCTGATCGGTACCGCTGATGTCGCGTTGCTTGCGCCAGATCGTATAACCGCCGGCGCCGACGGCCGCTGCCAGCAACAGGAACAGCGCGGCCGGAAAGCCAGGGACGAACGCGAAGCAGGCCAGCAGCACGCTCGCTGCCATCAGGGCACGCGCGTTGCTGGTGAGCTGGCGGCCGATATCGAGCCCGAGCGAGCTGAGCCTGGTCTCGTTCTCGTTGGCCACGCGGGTGATCATGACGCCGGCAGCCACCGATATCAGCAGTGAGGCGATCTGCGACACCATGGCATCGCCCACCGACAGAATCGCAAAGCGGTTAGCGGCGTCGCCGGCCGTCATGCCGTGGTACGTCACGCCGACCACGATGCCGGCCAGGATGTTGACCATGGTAATGACCAGGCCGGCGATCGCATCACCCTTGACGAATTTCATGGCGCCGTCCATGCCGCCGTGCAGTTGGCTTTCCATGGCCAGCCGCGCGCGTTTGCGGCGTGCCTCATCTGCGGTCAAGTTGCCGCCACGCAGGTCGGCATCGATACTCATCTGCTTGCCGGGCATTGCGTCCAAGGTGAAGCGCGCACCGACTTCGGCAACGCGTTCGGAGCCCTTTGCGATCACGATGAACTGCACCGTGGTGATGATCAAGAAAACCACCAGGCCCACCACCAGATTGCCGCCGACCACCAACTCGCCGAAGCTCTCGATGATATGGCCCGCCTCGGCATGCAGCAGGATCGACTTCGTCGAGGCGATATTCAGCGACAACCGCAGGAGCGTGGTGAACAGCAGCAGGGAAGGAAACGACGAGAGCGAGATCGAGTCGGGCACATACATCGTGACCATCAGCAGCACCACGCTCAGGGTGATGTTGATGCCCAGCAGCGTATCGATCATGGGCGTTGGCAGCGGCAGGATCATCAGCCCGATGACCGCCACCACCAGGGCGGCGATGGCCACTTCGCCGCTATAAGCGAAATATCTCGTCGCGCGAACGCGGTCTCCTAGCATGGCAGGGCTCCATCGCCGTCGTCGTGGTCGCGACCGAGCTCATCGACCCAGCGCAACACCACCGCAACCGTTTCGAACAAGGGCTCGGGGATTGCATCGCCCAATTCGACCTGGTACAGCGCACGGGCAAGTGGCGGATTGGCGACGATCGGGATGCCCTGGTTATGCGCAAGGGCACGCAGTTCCAGCGCACCATCGTCCACGCCCTTGGCAACGACCTGCGGTAGGCCGAAGTCATCGGGCTCGTAGGCCAATGCCACTGCGTAATGGGTCGGGTTGACCACCATCACCTTGGCCTTGGCCACGCGTTCGCGTGGGTCGCCGAAGACCAGTTCCTTGGCAAATTCCTTACGCTTGCCCTTGATTTCGGGGTCGCCTTCGCTTTCCTTGAATTCGCGCTTCTGCTCGTCCTTGCTCATTCGCTTGTCGCGGATGAACAGCCAGTGCTGCACGCTCCAGTCTGCTGCGCCCACCAGTACGAACAGCAGCACGCCCAGTGCGAAGAGCATGCCCAGGGTGTGCCAGGCAATCTGGGCAATGTCGAGCGGTGTTTCGTAGGCAAGCCCGATGATCATCGGCATGAGGGCGCGGATACCGACCCACAGCACCACGCCAATCAAGATGGCCTTGATAATCAACTTCAGTAAGTTGATGAGACTTCGCAACGAAAAGAGTTTCTTGACCCCGGCAGCGGGATTGAGGGAATCGAACTTGGGCGCCACCGGCTTGAGCGAGGCATTCAGGCCGGTCTGGAACGCACCGCCTGCCACGCCAGCTATCAGGCATGCAGCCAAGAATGGCAGCATCAACAGCAATCCCTGGATGCCGAGATGGCCGAGTGCGCGGTTTATTGCGGCTGCATCGCGTGTATTCTCCGGGAAATCGAAGCCGATCGTCATCAATGCGCGCACGTGATCAGCGAAGTAATCGCCGGCCGATTTCATCACCAATAACGCGCCGAAGAGCACTGCGGCTGCAGTGACGTCCGGGCTGACCGGCACTTCCCCGTCCTTGCGCGCATCCCGCAGTTTCTTCTCGGTCGGCTTCTCGGTTTTTTCTTCCGACATTGCCCGCTCCTTCCGCGATCGCTGCGACCCCGATTGTGGGCAGCTGTGGTCGAGCGATCCGCGTGCCAGGCGAATGTGTGGATAGCCTGGCGAAGCCGGAATGATTTGTTCGCCAGCGAATTCCGATATTCGCTTCCGAAGGCATCTGGCCGCCGTGGCGCGCGTAGCTTTCCCCACGTGTACGGTCCGCATTCCATTAAAACGAGGTGCAGTGTGGAGAAGATTCAATGTCCCGGGTCGGTCGTGAGTGGGCTCATCGAACTGATCACGGTCGGACTCACCCATGACAAGATTCAGGACGCTGCCGCGGTCCTGGCCGCAGTCCGGGTACTGCGGCCAGACCTGAAAGCGCTCGACACGTTCGATGCATGGATTTCGATCAAGCGCGGCAATTACGTGGAAGGCGCGCGCCTGCTGCGCGAGCTGGAGGGCGACGCCGGCTCCAAGCCGATGTGCAGGGCCTTGTACGCCTGCTGCCTGTTCGCGATGGGCGACCAGTCGTGGCATGGCATTGCAGACGGGCTGATCGAAGAAGACGCCGATGCCGACGCCGTTGCCCTGGTCAAGGCGCTGTCCGGACGAAAAACCCCAACGGCCGCGCCGGCGGAAGCGCCGGTTGAATCTTCAGCACCGATGGAAGTTCCAAATTCGCAATACCTGCGTGCCTGAGTGACGCCAGTCCCGACCCCATAGGAGTATGCGATGACGCTCATTCCTCCTGTCCAAGCAATTGCCGGCACCGGTGCTGCCGCGACCCAGGCGCTGTCGCCGGTGGCAGCGCCCAACCAGGCGCTGGTGAATCGCTTTCAAGCGCTGATGCAGTCCTCCAGCCCGTTGCCGCCCGCCATGCAGAGGGTGGGCAACCCGAGCATGATGAGCCGGGTGGTCGATGTGCAGAACGATGGCGTGCGCACCATCGCCGAGCATATCGATGCCTTCAGCATGCAGGCACCGACCATGGGGCTGCAGGAAATGGCAGCGCAGCAGATCAAGTTGATGCACGAGCTGACCATGGTCGGCTTCAACCTCAATGTCAGCGTCGGCGTGGCGCAGTCGGGAAAGAACGCCGTGCAGACACTGGTCAAGAACCAATAGCATGCGCGCGCTGAGATACCTGGTGGTGCTGCTGGTGGCGCTGCTGCTGTCTGCGTGCAGTCAGCAGCTGTATTCCGGGCTCACCGAAAATGATGCGAACGACATGCTGGAGGTGCTGCTGCATGCCGGCGTAGACGCGTCCAAGGTCACTCCGGACGATGGCAAGACCTGGGCGGTGAACGCACCGCACGATCAGGTGTCCTATTCGCTGGAGGTGCTGCGCGCGCACGGCTTGCCGCATGAGCGGCATGCCAATCTCGGGGAGATGTTCAAGAAGGACGGGCTGATCTCCACACCCACCGAAGAACGCGTGCGCTTCATCTATGGCGTGTCGCAGCAGCTATCGCAGACCTTGTCGAATATCGATGGGGTGATCTCGGCCGATGTGGAGATCGTGCTGCCCAACAACGACCCGCTCTCCACTTCGGTCAAACCGTCCAGCGCTGCGGTGTTCATCAAGTTCCGCGTCGGTAGCGACTTGACCAGCCTGGTGCCCAACATCAAGACAATGGTCATGCACAGCGTGGAAGGACTCACCTACGAAAACGTCAGTGTGACGCTGGTGCCGGGTGGAGCGGACAGCGATGCGCAGTTCACCGTCTCGGCACCGCCGAAATCTTCACCGTGGCCGTGGTTGGCCGGATGTGCGTTGGCGTTGGGTCTGGCGGTTGCGGCGGCGCTGTATTGGTGGCCAAACCCGCAGGCGGGCCGCTGGGGCGGCTGGCAACGCCTACGCGAGTTGACGAAAGGCAAAGCCGGGTGAGCACGGGATGGACAACACGCGGATCGACACTGCAGCACGATGTGTTCAGCGTTGGACGGACGCGTTGGCGCATCTGGCCGAATCGCTGGACCCCGCACGGGTGGCGCATTGGCTTGGCCCGGTGGCAGCGTCGGGCTGGGCGGTGGCGCCCGTGTACTGCCGTAAGCGGGTAATCCAGGCGTGGTCGGGGTGGTCGGGAGTATCGCCGTCTGCACTCGGCCTGCAGGCGAATCAACTGGCCCTACTGACACCCGCGCAATTGGCGCAGGTCCTGATCGCGCGGGCGCTGTTTTCGCGCGGATTGGCCGTGCGTCGTTGTATCGAGCGCGAACGTCTGGACTGGCTCGAACAGTGTGTGGGGCCGGCCGTGCTTGAGCATGTGCGCCAGAACGCGTCCGCCGGCCTACCCGTGCCCTTGTTGCCACGCGATGCCGACCAGGCAGCGTGGGTCGGCGACGGTTGGCGTCGGATGCAGGCCGATGGCGTCTGGTCCAATCCGGTTGTTGCCAAGCTGCTGGCGTTGTCCTTGCCGCTGGACGCCGCGCAGGTGACCACCGTCGCAGCAGACGGGGCGAGCGATGCCTTCCTGAGCGCGCTTCCCACCCTGATGCCGGAGGCGTCATGCGTCTGTGGTTGAGGTCAACGCCCGATGCGATCGGCTTGGAGTGCGATGTCATTCTGCGCGAGGCGCTGGCCTCGGTGTTGACGCTGGATGCTGCCACTGCCGAGGTGCACGCACGCTGCGAGCAGGCCCTGAGCCAGGCGCAGACACGGGCACAGACGCTGATCGACGAGGCCAAGCAGCAGGCCGAAACGATCCTTGAAGATGCGCGCCAGAAGGCCGAGCGCAGCGCACGCCTGGGGTATGCAGCCGGTCTGCGACGCCAGCTTGATGAGTGGAACGAATCTGGCCTGCGCCATGCCTTTGCCGCCGAAACGGCCGCGCAGCGGGCACGTGAGCGCCTGGCAGAGATTGTGGCGCGCACCTGCGAGCACATCATCCTCGGACACGATCCTGCGGCGCTGTATGCGCGGGCGGCGCAGGCCCTGGAAGGTGCCCTGGACGAGGCCAAGGCCCTGCGCGTCAGCGTGCACCCCGACGCGGTGGACGCTGCGCGGCGCGCCTTCGACGCGGCCGCCACCGAGGCGGGCTGGACCCTGCAAATAGAGCTGTGCGGCGATGCCGACCTGGCCGTGGGCGCCTGCGTGTGCGAATGGGACACGGGCGTGTTCGAGACCGATCTGCGCGATCAGCTGCGCAGTCTGCGGCGCGTCATTCGTCGTGTATTGGCTGCACCGGAGGAGCTTGCGGATGCTGGCTGAGACGCCCCTGCTGGAGACAACGCTCGAGCGCGAGTTGGCCACGCTCGCGTTCGGTCGTCGCTATGGCAAGGTGGTCGAAGTCGTCGGCACCATGCTCAAGGTGGCCGGCGTGCAGGTCAGCCTGGGCGAGGTGTGCGAGTTGCGCCAGCGCGATGGCAGCGTGTTGCAGCGGGCCGAGGTGGTGGGCTTCAGTCGCGATCTGGCGTTGCTGGCGCCGTTCGGCGAGCTGATCGGGCTATCGCGCGAGACGCGCGTGATCGGATTGGGCCGCCCGTTGGCGGTGCCGGTCGGACCGGCCTTGCTGGGGCGCGTGCTCGACGGCCTGGGCGAGCCGTCGGACGGGCAAGGAGCCATCGCCTGCGACACCTGGGTACCGATCCAGGCGCAGGCACCGGACCCGATGCGTCGGCGGCTGATTGAACACCCCATGCCGACCGGCGTGCGGATCGTGGATGGCCTGATGACGCTGGGCGAGGGCCAGCGCATGGGCATCTTCGCCGCAGCCGGCGTCGGCAAGAGCACCTTGATGGGAATGTTCGCGCGCGGTACGCAGTGCGATGTCAACGTGATCGTGCTGATCGGCGAGCGCGGACGCGAGGTGCGGGAGTTCATCGAGCTCATTCTTGGCGCCGATGGTCTGGCGCGTAGCGTCGTGGTTTGCGCAACCTCCGATCGCTCGTCGATCGAGCGCGCGAAGGCCGCCTATGTCGGCACCGCCATCGCCGAGTATTTCCGGGATCGGGGCCTGCGCGTTCTGCTGATGATGGACTCGCTGACGCGCTTTGCCCGCGCGCAACGCGAGATCGGTCTGGCCGCCGGCGAGCCGCCCACACGCCGGGGCTTTCCGCCATCGGTGTTCGCCGAGTTGCCGCGCCTGCTCGAACGTGCGGGCATGGGCGAGAGCGGCTCGATCACCGCGTTCTACACCGTGCTGGCCGAGGACGAGACCGGCAGCGATCCGATCGCCGAGGAAGTGCGCGGCATCCTCGATGGGCACCTGATCCTCTCTCGCGAGATCGCGGCCAAGAACCAGTATCCGGCGATCGACGTGTTGGCCAGCCTGAGCCGGGTGATGAGCCAGATCGTCCCATCAGACCACTCCCAGGCCGCCGGCCGGTTGCGGCGCCTGCTCGCCAAGTACAACGAAGTGGAAACGCTGGTGCAGGTGGGCGAATACCGCGAGGGGAGCGACGCCGTTGCCGACGAGGCGATCGATAGGATCGATGCGATCCGCGACTTTCTCAGCCAACCGACCGACCAGCTCAGTGCGTACGAAAGTACGCTGGAACAGCTGGCCAGCGTGACCGACGATGCGTGAGCCTGCCCACACCTGGTCGGTGCTGCATCAGCTCAAGGTGCGCCGCAGCGAGCGCATGCAGGAACGCCTGAGCGAGTGCAGGCGTGCGTTGGAACACTGCGACCGCGAACTTGCCAGGTGCAGACAGGAAGCAGAGGCTTGCACCACACGCTTGGCCGATTGCGATGCCGCACTGATGGACAAGGCAGGTGTGGGGGCGTCGATCGACGTTGATACGATCCTCCAGCATGAACGCTTTCGCACCGTGCTGGTCGAGGCCTGTCGCGCTGCGGAGCAGGCGCAGGCAGCGGCGGATCAGTCGTTGCAGAGCGCCCGCGACGAACTGGCGTCCGTGCAGCAGGCACTGAGCAAGCTGCAGGCACAGGCGCAGGTATACGCAGACAAAGCCGCCAGTGCGCGCCGCGCCCGACAGGCGCAACGCGACGCAGCAGAAGAGGAAGACGCAGTCGAGGCACTGGTCGCGCTGCGTTCGCACCGCGCCACGCAGAGGGGCGCGCGATGAACGACGCCACCGATGCCTTGCTGGCCATTTCCTCGCAGGGCGTGTCGCTATTGGCCCTGCTGGCACTGTGCGGGGTGCGTGTGTTCGTGATGTTCATCGTGCTACCGGCAACGGCGCAGGACAGTCTTCCCGGGATTGCACGCAACGGCGTGATCTACGTCCTGAGCTCGTTCATCGCCTATGGGCAACCGGCCGATGCGCTGGCGAAGATCCAGACGGTCGGCCTGGTCGGGGTGGTGTTCAAGGAGGCCTTCATCGGTCTGCTGATCGGGTTCGCAGCATCGACGGTGTTCTGGATCGCCGAGAGCGTTGGCCTGCTGATCGACGACCTTGCCGGCTACAACAATGTGCAGATGACCAATCCGCTCAGCGGCCAGCAAAGCACGCCGGTGTCTACGGTGCTGCTGCAACTGGCCATCGTGTCGTTCTACGCATTGGGCGGCATGTTGCTATTGCTGGGAGCGTTATTCGAATCGTTTCGCTGGTGGCCGCTGACCCAGCTTGGGCCGAACATGGGGTCGGTTGCCGAATCGTTCGTGATCCAGCAATCGGACAGCATGATGACCGCCGTCGTCAAGCTGTCCGCACCGGTGATGCTGGTGCTTGTGCTGGTGGATCTTGCGATCGGCCTGGTGGCGCGAGCGGCCGACAAACTCGAACCGTCGAACCTGAGTCAGCCAATCCGCGGGGTGCTAGCGTTATTGCTGCTCGCCTTGCTGACCAGCGTCTTCGTCGCGCAATTTGGCGAAGCACTTGGGTTCCTGCATTTCCAGCAGCAATTGCACGATGCCGCCAACGTCGGTGGTAAGGGAGGCGCGAGGCACTGATCTTTATTGAGACATTCCCGGCTTTGCACTTCCTACACTGGTCGTTACCGACTTTTTCACTTGCCTAGCAGAGGGAACGCCATGGCTCCTGCCTGTACCACCGCCCACCGCCGACGTGCTCCAATGGCCGCCGTCCTGATGCTCAGCCTGCTGCCGCTGCTGTCGCCACATGCCGACGCCGCCCAGGTCCCGTGGCATTCGCGCACGTTCAAATACGTCGCCGACAACAAGGATCTCAAGGAGGTGCTGCGCGATTTATCCGCCAGCCAGTCCATCGCCACCTGGATCTCGCCGGAGGTGACCGGCACGCTGAGCGGGAAATTTGAAACATCTCCACAGAAATTCCTCGACGACCTGGCGGCCACCTACGGCTTTGTCTGGTACTACGATGGCGCGGTGCTCAGGATCTGGGGTGCGAACGAATCCAAGAGCGCGACCTTGAGCCTGGGGACTGCATCGACGAAGTCGCTGCGCGACGCACTTGCGCGCATGCGCCTGGACGATCCGCGCTTTCCGGTGCGTTACGACGAGGCCGCGCATGTGGCGGTGGTCTCCGGACCGCCAGGGTATGTGGATACCGTTTCGGCCATTGCCAAGCAGGTCGAGCAGGGCGCGCGTCAGCGCGATGCCACCGAAGTGCAGGTGTTTCAGCTGCATTACGCGCAAGCGGCCGACCACACGACGCGCATCGGCGGTCAGGATGTGCAGATTCCAGGCATGGCCAGCCTGTTGCGCAGCATGTACGGCGCACGCGGCGCGCCGGTCGCGGCGATAGCGGGGCCTAGCGCCAACTTTGGCCGGGTACAGCCGATCGGCGGTGGGTCCTCCAATACATTCGGCAATGCGGCACAGGGTCAAGGCGGCGGAGCCAGCGGCATCCTCGGGCTGCCTTCGTCCTGGTTCGGCGGCGCCTCGTCGTCCGATCGCGTGCCGGTCAGCCCGCCGCTACCCGGTAGCGGAGCTGCTGCGGCTGCGGGGTCGCCCGCCAGCGTCTGGCCGGAACTCAGTAAGGGACGGCGCGATGAATCCACTCCCATCGACGTCGGTGGTGGAGCAGAGCTGGCCTCCGATGCGCCGGTGATCGAAGCCGACCCGCGTACCAATGCCATCCTGATCCGCGATCGACCCGAGCGGATGCAGAGCTATGGCACCCTGATCCAACAGTTGGACAATCGGCCCAAGTTGCTGCAGATCGATGCCACCATCATCGAGATCCGCGATGGCGCCATGCAGGATCTCGGTGTCGACTGGCGCTTCCACAGCCAGCACACGGACATACAGACCGGCAACGGCAGTGGCAGCCAGTTGGGCTTCAACGGCGCATTGAGCGGCGCTGCCACCGATGGCGCGACCACCCCGGCTGGGGGCACTTTGACGGCCGTGCTGGGAGACGCCGGACGCTACCTGATGACGCGCGTGTCGGCGTTGGAGACGACCAACAAGGCCAAGATCGTGTCTTCGCCCCAGGTGGCGACGCTGGACAACGTCGAGGCGGTCATGGACCACAAGCAACAGGCATTCGTCCGGGTCAGCGGATACGCATCGGCAGATCTCTACAACCTCTCCGCCGGGGTGTCGTTGCGGGTATTGCCCAGCGTGGTGCCAGGCTCGCCGAACGGTCAGATGCGTCTGGATGTGCGTATCGAGGATGGCCAGCTTGGATCCAACACCGTGGACGGCATTCCGGTCATTACCTCCAGCGAGATCACGACCCAGGCTTTCGTCAATGAAGGCCAAAGCCTGCTGATTGCAGGCTACGCCTACGATGCCGACGAGACCGATCTGAATGCGGTGCCGGGTCTGTCGAAGATTCCGTTGCTCGGTAACCTGTTCAAACACCGGCAAAAAAGCGGGTCCCGCATGCAACGGCTGTTTCTGCTGACCCCGCACGTGGTGTCGCCCTGATGGTTCGCGAACAACCATCGGTGGGCGATCAGAGGTTCGCTGTGATGGCCTGACATTGGGCGCATGCCATCGGCCGAATCCTGCAGGAATTGTTTGAGGGATCATCAGGCGGGCCAAGTGATTGGTGCGGATGGGTATCGACCCAGGGCGCCTGAGACCGCCACCTGGATGGGCATCGGTGTTGCCTGGAATCAGCATGTGTCACTCGCACATGTTGGTTCTGATGCGATGCCCAAGCCTGCCTGGGCGATCACCTGGCAGGCTTCTCGCCTGCGCAAGACAAGATCCTGCCAGTCAGCTCGGCATCTGCGCTAGACGGCACGAGGGCAGAGCGGCGTCTACGCTCTTGACTGGCAGCGATTGCGCCCGATTGCAGCGACATGCCTGGGCCGGCAGCAGTGTGCATGGCCGGTGCGAAGGTATGGAGGCTCTAGTCGAGCGACGATGGCGTGCGATTGAACGTTCAACCAACGTCACGCCAGCAGCGAAAGCCCACTGGAGAAGGCGTGTCTGGAACAAGAATCTGGTGATCGCGTGCCGCGTTGAAGCCGGAACGGCCCTGCTCGCATGCCGATGGCCGTATGTCAGGCACTTGCGGCGCAAAAGAGACAAGCGCGTGCCGATGTGGGTGGCGAAGGCTCGCGGTTACAGCAAGATTGGTGCCTGCAGGCTGACGCATGAGGCGGCAGCCTGCAGGTCGTGGCCGGTAGGGGCGACCAACAGTTCGTTACTGCATCGATCCGGTGTCGCTCGCAAGGCTGACGCCGAGGCCGCCACCAAAGTCACCGCCGGCCCCGCCGCCGAAGCCACCACCATTCCGTGCCTGCAGAATGTCTCCGACGATATTCATCAGCATCTGCGTGTACTGCGACGGGGAGCCATTGGACTGCCCAGCTTGCTGGGCATTATTGCTCTGCTGCAGCAGGGCAATAATGAGCTGTGTCAGCAACTGGTCGAGCTGCTTTTCCGAGATGCCCTGGTTGCACTGATTGGTTTGGTTGCCCCGGCTCCAATAAGATTGCGGGCCCTGGTTCGAGCCAACCTGGAAGAAGGACGAGTTGAAGCCGGTCTGCGCCGCTGGGTTCAAAGAATTAACCATGACGATTCCTCTCTGATTAACTGGGGTTTGGTTTCGCTCAACGGCCATGCTTGCGCAACGGCCGTTGCCGGGCGTGTTTTACGCCCCGACGGAACAGTAGAAGCGGCAATCGATCGTCGCCAGAGAGTTTGCGAAATTGCGCTTGTGCGTGCGAAGGAAATAAACGACAAAATGATTTCGCAGCGAGCGCAAATCCAGAAGTCGTCGTCAGTTGGCGTTTTTTCGCTTGCATGTTAAGTGTTTCGTCGGTTTCGAGTAAATCATGTACAGGTGGCGTTATGTTGCCGCCGTCGAGCGCCGTGGGTCGTTGTATGCCGGCGCTCTACTCACCTGGAGACCTGTATTCAACCGAAATCGAGGTAACGACAAATGATCGGTTCAACGATCGTCTACCGGCATGTCGATAAAGTATCCAATTTCCAGTTTGAGTCCGCGTCCGGGCCTTTACCAAAGCGACACATGCGCGCGAGAAGGTCCGGATGTGGTCGTCGAGCAGGCGCCGGGCCACAGCGCGTTCTATTTGCAGCGGTATTGGCGTGCGCATCGCCGTTCGCACGCGCGGATTGCTTTGAAGAGGCTGCCGGATATCAGCACGTGAACCCTTGGGTGCTGCGTGCCATTGCCTGGCAGGAATCGCGCGGTCGTGCCGACGCGATCCATCGCAACAACAACGGCACGGTGGATTATGGAAAGATGCAGATCAACTCCATCCACCTGCGGCGATTATCCAGCTATGGAATCTCCAGGGATGCGTTGATGCATCCGTGCATCAGTGTGTATGTCGCGGCATGGCGCTTGCGCGAAATGACCAACAAGTACGGAAACACCTGGGCCGCGGTAGGGGCCTACCATTCCGAAACCCCAGGTGAGCGCGATAAGTATGCGCATGCCATCCATTCGATTCTGCTAAGTCGCGGCGTGATTGATGAATAGCGCGTGCGCCACTGCAGGAGGGCGTAGGTGTAGCCGGATTTGCGCAGGAATTCCCTGGTGGGATGGCGTAGGACTGTACAAAGCGACGGAGCGCCGCGACGGAATTATCTGCGGACAATAGCGCGTATGTTTTAGTTACTGCGCATACGGTGACTGAAATGATCATCGCCATAGCAGCATCCGTCATCATGTGTCGACAATGTGCGTAGCGCGGCTGGATACCCGCTGTGCAAAGACCAGCTAGCCGAGACCTGAGCTGAGAATTGGCATGCGCAGCCTAGCTCTCGATCGATTCCCGCTGTACGCCGCTGCCGGTCGGTTTTTAGCACTTGCTGGAGGCTGCGCATGGAGCCGCCAACAGCTGTCGCACACGCACTGCGGGTAAGCCGTCAGTGCGTGTGCGACCACCATGTGCTTGCACTCGCCGATGGCTGCGCGATAGCCGGCGCGACGCACGGTCGCGCTCACTCAGTTCGCATGCGAGCGGCCTCGGCTTCGCGAACTGCCGCTGCAGCCTGCCAGGTGCCGGCAATGACCTTGTACTGCATGCCGGCGGCCATGCCCGCCAACGTATTGGAGAGCAATGCGCTGCGTGCCGGCGACAAACCGAGCCAGTGGCCAATCATGTTGACTGCTGTACCAAATGCGATGTTGGAATTGATGGCGGCCGTGCGCGCCACAGAATGATCCATGACCCGCTCATAGTCTTCGCGCTTGGCCTTCCAGCTTGGTTCCCAGATCTGCTGCGTCCCGGCTTCGTCTGCTTCGTGTTGGGTGACATTGAGCCAGTCGGCTGTCTCCAGACCGACATTCAAGGCCGCGTTCACCGCCGCTTGCTGAAAGACGACCCTGGTCGCCTTTCCCATGTTGAAGGGCGACATCAGTCCTGCCCAGCGCTGCCTGGCCGATGCAAAGTCTGGTGCCTCCAGCTCATTGGATGCCAGGTTGGTCAGGACGTTGGCCATGCCGTAAAACCTGCCTGCACTGGTGACGTGGGGATCGCTGACGCCACCGTTGGTTGGTGCCCGCATTCCCACCATGCGGAATGTCGCCTGGATGGCGTCACGGGCCGCCGCATAAGGGGCGACCTTGAGCCCACTGGCCAGCAGTCTGGCCGCCATCTCAGGTCGGCCAGAAGCCTTGCCCGCAGCGCCGATGGCGATATTGCTCAAGATGCCGGCCAGCGCGAGCCGGGTGACCAGATCCGAATAATGTTGCTGCTCGCTTCTCTTGTGATGACGTTCGTCTTCGGACAGCGCTTCCCACTGTTCAAGATTAAGGTTGTGAAAGCCTCGGGCGGCGGCGTCGGGGTTGCGGTTCTCGCGGTTGCGCCGCAGCGTATGCAGCGCCAGATGCAGCGTGCCCGACACTGCCTGCATGGCGACGACCGCTTCGGGTGGGAGCTGGCGAAACGCGGCAAACAGCGCTTCGCCGATCAACTCGCGCACGAACGTGGTCGGGCCCACGGAGGTGGTCTGGTGCACGAGATGTCCCAGCGCAGCGCCCAGGTATTGTTTGTCGAAGCTGATCGGCAGGACACCGCGCGCCGCAGCGGCGACCGCTGTCGCGGTGGGTCCAAGGAGGGTCGTGACTCCATGTGTTGCACCTGCCCCGACTGACGCAGCCAGCGTGCCCAAGCGCGCAGCGGCCGTCGCCGAGGTGGATGCCTGCGCTTGGGAACCGTGTTGTGCAGCGTATTCGGTGCCAAGCGACGGCGGGGCTGATGGTTCGAAAGAGTCTTCAGCGTCATAGAATCGCTCGCTACCGCTCTGTTCCCTACGCAGCGAAGCATGCAGCTGCGGACTGCCTTGGGACGGTAGGTCTGCGTCGCTGGCGGTTTCATACCCGCTGTCGCTTCCCGTGCTATTGCGTCGTGCCGAAGGTCTGGACGGCAGGCCGGAGAGAGGAGACCCGATCTCGTGCGTCGATGTATCGCTGCCTCGTTGTGCCGGCATCTCGATCACGACGTCGCCACTTGTCGCTTGCGATTGCTGGGAGGTACTGGCTGAAGGGATCTTCATCACGGCATGTCCTCGCATTGATGGGGTATCGGCACGCTTCGTCCAGGCGTGCAGGGTGATTGATCGATGGCGCCGGACGATGGGTCCCGCAGCAAGACGGGCGTGGTGGCGAGCGTCGTGATTGCAGCGTCGGGATCGCCCTTGGCAGTCGGACGCGTCGACCGGAGAATCAAGCGTGATGTGTGGCACGCCGACCCGGCATGGTGCATATGCTGCGCTCAGCTGCCCGTGCAACTGGAGCGTGACTTCTTCGCTCGCACTCGCAGCGCCAAGGCGTTCCTGCTATCCACGGCAACCCTGCGCGGTATGTGTCATCGTTTCCGGCTAACTTAAAATTCGCATAAATCCACGGAATCTCGACGCGTGCTTGGCGAAGCGATCATTCCGGATCCGAACAATCAATTCGTACGTGCGGGTCAATTATGTTTTCTGCTGCGGCGGTCTTTGCGCGGGCAAAGACGGGTGCGCGCGTACCGGCAGCGCTGCGACATGGGTTGTAGTAGACATTGGTGCACGTACAGAGCGATGCCGCAACGGTGGGGGTAGATTGCGTGAGCGATCGCCCAGGGCGCGTGGTGTGGCCGTAGAGCAGGCGACAGCATCTCCGAGCACCAAGTCCGCGAAGCCAACAAGGTGCAACCGCACCAAGGTGCCAGGCAGCTGCCTTGGCCGCGTTTTCCTACCACCGCTGCGATCTATCTGCTTGCTGCCCATATCCTTACTCGCAAGCAAGGTACCTCCTGCCTAATCCTGCGGACCGGGTCGAGCCTGATTGAGTGCGGTGAATCGAGTGAATGCGTCGGTCCGTGGCTAGGCTGCTGTCGAGCGATGCCTTGCTGGGATCACGGAATAAAGGGGCAGCAGTTGGCTTTTTTTGGAAAGTTGCAAATGCGGTTGACGCACCTTGAGGTGACCCGCATCCGAGGGGCTGACGTTTCGCAAGCGCCAGTAGATTCAAAGCAGTCGGCCCGCCGCAGGGTGAGTGCGACGGGCCGAATGCCGTTCAAGGGTCACAGCGTTTTGAGGAGCGCTTCGCGCATCGCTAGGTGGCGTGCCGCGATGCCAATGCTGCAACGGTTGGCAGCAGCTCAGGTAATAAGCCAACCTCCAGATCAGAGCATGTCCGGCGGCGCGGCGGTGGCCTTGGAGTGCTGCTTGCCGCGTGCATGTTCGATGGCAGTGCGCAGCTTGCGCGCAGCTCCGGTCACGGCAGAGGCCGTCGTTTCGGCGCTGTTGGTGGCCGCAATCGGCGGCAGGCCGGCGACGTGTGCTTCGATGCTGCAGGTTCGATCCCCCGCGCCGCCGCGCTGGCCGTTCTCATCACGCAAATGCACTTCCACACGGGTGATGTCGCTGGCGAAATGCGCCAGCTGGGCGGTGCAGGTCTTTTCGACATGCGCCACAACAGACGGATCGTGCGGCACGTGCTTGTCGGTCTGGATCTGAATCTGCATAGAGGATCTCCTTCGCGGTCATCCGCTGCGTCTGCCGCAGCGGTGGCTTGATTCTGCGTCAGCGGCGTGTTGTCGCAAAGTGACAACGCGGCATGCCCATTCATGCGCTAGCAGGGTCCTTTGCCGCCATCGTCGCGGTGCGGGGAGATCGTCCGATCGGTTCGCGGTCGCGGACCTGCCGCGGCTGAACCACCGGCGCCAGCGATCGGCTCGATCGAGGGCGGTGCCTTAAGATGCCGGCACCCGCGGTTGCCCGCGCCTGTTCGATGCCTGCCTGTGTCCGAATTCCGATTTACCTGTGGTGCCCGCCAGGGCTTGTTGCGGCGTCTATTGTTCCTGGCCGCGCTGTGGATGGTTTGTATTGGCGCGGCTGTGGCCCAGGACGAGGACACGGTGCTGGAGACCGCGCAGACCCAACTGGACAGCATGCAAAAAGTGCTGACCCAAGCCGAAGCGGGGATGGAAAAATCCGACACCGACCAGTTGCGCAAGCTGGCTGACGATGTCACCGGCACGCAGCGCCAGGCCCAGGATCTGGCGCGCTCGCTGGAGCCTCCGTTGAAGGAGCTGTCCGTCCGGCTGGCCGGCCTTGGCGAAGAGCAGAAGACCGACCCACCAGATCTACGCGACCAACGCCGCGCGCTCACGCGCGAGCGCAACGGGCTGGATGCCGAGCTCAAGCGGGCGAACCTGCTGGCACTGGATGCCAAGGATCTCGCCGACCGGCTCGAAGGCGAGCGCGCCCAGCGCTTCAGCGAGAAACTCTCCGCGCGCGCTGCCTCGCCGCTGTCGCCCGCGTTGTGGAATGAGATCGCGCAGGAATGGCCCGACGACCGCACGCGCCTGCAGGCGCTTTCCGACAAGGCCGTACAGGCGGTGCGCACCGGCACGGCGACCAACGGTATCGCCGGTCTGGTGATCGGGACGCTGGCGGTATTGATGCTGGCATTTCCGTTGCGCATCTTCCTGCGTCATCTGGGGCGGCGGTATGCGGCCTCGCGTGCGCCCGGTGGCCGCTTGCGGCGCTCCGGCCTTGCACTGTGGTTTTTGTTGGTCGGCACCCTGACGCTGGGCATGGCGGCATGGGCATTGGCCGAGAGCGTCCGCGCACTGAGTGAGCTGCCGACGGATCTGGAGCAGCTGCTGAGTGCATTTGTAGTGATCAGTTGCGTGTCGGCCTTCGTCGGTTCGCTCAGCGCCAGCCTGTTGATGAAGCACCAGCCCACCTGGCGTCTGTTCCCGTTGGACGATGCAACCGTCGATCGTTTGCGCGTGCATTGTCTTGCCACGGCCGCGGTGAGCTGGTTCAGCGGTATGGCGATCAGAATCAACGACGTGGCGCGCAGCAGCGGCGCATTGACGATCGCTACCGATGCGGTTGCGGCGCTGTTGTATGCGGGATTGATTCTGTCGGCACTGGCTGGCCTGACCCTGTCGTTGCGCGCGCATGCCGCAAACGTGGGTGCGGCCGATGCGGACAGCAGCGCACCGCCGCCGGTGGTGTCGCGTGGCGGCGGTTACATCGTGCTGATCCGTCTGCTGGGCCATCTGGCAGTGATCTTCGCGTTGGTGGCGGCCCTGTTCGGCTACATCAATCTGGCACTGTTCGTCGAGCAGCAGATCATCTGGATCACCCTGGTGTGCAGCGTGCTCGCGCTACTGGTGATGTTTGCCGACGACCTGACGACCTGGGTGTTCAAGCCGGAGAGCCGTTTCAGCCGTGCGCTGTCGCATGCACTGAATGTCGGTAGCGGGCGGTTGGTGCAGGTGGGATTATTGATCTCTGCGGCAGTACGCGTGCTGCTGGTGCTGCTGGGTATTGCCGCGCTGGTGACACCGTACGGCGCCAACCTCGCCGCAGTGACCGGCTGGTTGGAAAACGTTTCGCACGGGATTGCGATTGGCAAGGAACTTGTCATCACGCCCGGCGACGTGGCCAGGGCGCTATGCGTGTTCCTGCTCGGCATGGGCCTAGTCCATATCGTGCAGAAGTGGCTGCTCAACACGTATCTGCCCAAGACCGAACTGGATGCGGGAGCGCGAAATTCGATCAGCACGGTGGCGCGTTATCTGGGTTGGTTGATCGTGGCGGTGTGGGGGCTCACGGCGCTGGGTCTGGATTTGAAGCGATTGGCGCTGGTATTGAGCGCACTGTCGGTGGGTATCGGTTTTGGTCTGCAGGCGATTACGCAGAACTTCGTGTCGGGATTGATCTTGCTGGCCGAGCGGCCGGTGAAGATCGGCGACTGGGTGCGTATCGGCGATCAGGAAGGCGACGTGCGCAAGATCAGCGTGCGTGCGACCGAAATCCAGGTGGGCGACCGCTCCACGTTGATCGTGCCCAATTCGGAGTTGATCACCAAGAGCGTGCGCAACATGACGCTGTCCAATCCGATGGGCCGTGTGCAGTTGCAGTTCTCGGTGCCGCTGGAAACCGACGTGGCCAAGGTGCGCGACATGTTGCTGGCCTTGTTTGCCGAGCACGAGAAGGTGCTGGCCGAACCGGCGCCATCGGTGTTCATCGATTCGCTGGCCGGCGGGCACGTCAATTTCAATTCGTTCGCCTACGTGAGCAGCCCGCGCGATTCCTATGGCGTGCGCAGCCAGTTGTTCTTCGCGCTGCTGCAGCGCATGGCGACGGTGGGCATTGCATTGCAGTCGCCGCAGGAGATCCGCTTCAGTCGTGCAGGTGCAGCCGTGGCGCGCGAGACGGGAGACGGTGCGGCTGCGTCGGATGACTGAGCTGGCGAGGGCTGCGAGGGCTGCGCAGCGGTGAGTCGGTCGGCTTGCGCTGATTGCGCAGCCATGCCTGACTATCGCTGGATGCATCTCGGCGCATCAGGAGCGATCCGCCACCGGGATGTCCTTGACCAAGGCCAGATCGTCTACGCTGACGTCTTCGGTGTAGTCCAGCCAGGCGCGGATTTCCAGGTCTTCCACCGCATGTTCCAGGCCCACCGGCATGCGGATGCGCCCGGCGGCGTCGGGCACCACCCATTGCTGTGCCAGCACGACCTTACGTTCGGAGGACACCGCTTCCACCCATAACGCGCGCGTGGGCCGGCGCTTGGCGTAGAGCTCGAGCATGTAGCGGCCTGCATCGGTCTTGCGCGCTTCCTGGGTGAGCATGATGGGCTGGCGTACGCGTGGACGCGGGCCCTGCTGGGTGGCCTCCAGCGGCGCGTCGACGGCGATGCCGCGGGTGAGGTCCGGGTCGCGATACAGCTTCATGCTCTGGTGGCGGTCCACCACCAGTGCGCACCAGTCGCCATCGGCCGAGCCGTCTTCGAACGCCGTGCAGCGATCCACATAGGCCAGCGTGCCCTTGGAATGCGTGCGGTCGAACTGACGCGAGGTGTTTTCCAGGTACACCGTTTTCAGGTTGGTGTCCTTGTCGTATTCCAGCAGTACCGGTGGGCGCACCTGTTGCACGCCGACCACCACATCGCCATTGCCATTGATGCGCAGCATGCGCGTACTGCGCCCGGTCCACAGCGTGCGCGCGTAGGCCAGATAGCGCGGATAGTCCTTGCCGCTGTCGCGGCTGGCGGCAACGCTGGCGCTGGGCGGGGCATCGCTGGCCAGCAGCGAGCGGCCAAAGCCCAGCGTGCGCATGCCCGGTTCCAGCAACTGCAGCAGCGTTGCGCCCGAATCGAGCGTGCTGTCCGCGCGCGTGACGACCTGTTGTGGCGCGATGTCCTTGCCCAGGAATAGCAGCAGGTTCTCGCGCTTGTGCTTGGCCAATACGTCGCTCAAATCGTTGGGCATCGCCAGATGATCCGAGGCGATGACGATGATGGTGTTCTTGCCATAGCGGCTGTTGCGGATGCGTGCGACCAGCTCGCCGATCAAACGGTCGCTGCACTTGATGGCGTGCAGCAGGCCGATATCGCCCAGTGCGCTGTCGTAGTGCTGACCCTTGCATGCCAACGGCAGGTGGCCGGCCGGGTGGTGCGTGTCCATGGTCAGCGTAGTCAGCATGAAGGGTTGGCCGGCGCGCGACAGCGTCTGGAAGCTGTCCCACGCATCGTCCAGCAACACGTCGTCGTGCACGCCCCATGCGGAAAAGTGCTTCTGCGCGACGCCCTTGTCGTGGAAATGGTGCACGTCATGCACCACGTCGAAGCCGTGGCTGGACAGGAAACGCCCCTTGCCCGCGAAGCTGGCATCGGCGCCGCCCACGTAATGGTTGCGGTAGCCCTGGTCCTTGAGGTAATCGCCCAGGCAGCGCGCTTCGGGCAGGAACATGCCCATGCGGTCCATGCTGTTTTCATCGCCCGGCGCGGTGGTGAGCGGCACGCCGCACATCGAGGCGACCATGCCGGCGATGGTCCAGCCGCTGCCTTCGGTGGAGGCGAGATTGCGCACGTCCACCGCTTCGGTCGCAAGCGCGCGCAAGTTGGGCATCAGGCCCGGAAACACCTGTTCGTCGAAGTAGGTGCGCTCCAGGCTTTCGCCATAGATCCAGACGATGTTCTTGCGCTTCTGCAACGGTTGCTGCGGCACCTGGTATTCCGGCACCACGGTGGCGTAATCGACCGGGCGCAGCTGGTAGTACAGGCGCTTGCCATCGCGATACAGCGGGCTTGCGGCGATGCCGACCAGCAACATGCCCACGAAGCCTGCGAACACGGCGCCGCCACCACGCGGATGCTGGAAGCGTCGTACCCGCACCAGCAACAGCGGGCTCAGCGAGAGCAACAGCATGCCGACGAAAACCGCGATATAGCCGGAAAAATCGCTGACGCCAGCGCCGTCCATGTCGGCGCGCAGGTGATACAGCGTGGCTGCATTGATGCCGTCGCCACTGAGCCTGTCGACCAATCCCCAGGCGCTGAGCAGCAGCAGCAGAAAGAGCGACAACAGGCCAGCCTTGAGCCATGCCAGACGCGGAGAGGCGACCAACAGCCACAGCAAGAGCAACAACGAAACCAACAACATCCAATGCATGCGCAGCGTCCGTGGGGGAATGATGCGAGCGCGTACCGGACGCCTTGCTCGCCATGTCCTGTGCGCCACCTGCCATGTGACACCCGGATGACGGACTATGCCGCGCCCAAGCTGACTGAAATGTTTGTTGTGGCCAAGACCCGGCGACCTCTGACCCCGCATCGCCGGACAGCGGTTACGCATCTCCGCGCACCAAGCCGCACGGCGCTGCTGAAACGCAGGTGGCGCCGAGATGCAGTGCGCCCATGCGCGATAGTGGTTGTGCTCGCTGCGGCGTTGCCACTCTCAGCGAGAAGATGTGCGCAAGCCATGGTGCGCGCAGGACGCTTGCAGTCAGTTACACCGAGCACGATGCAACGCGCGATGGTCACAAGCACCTGACTGCGGGGCACCAAGGCGCCCACTTGCTGCAGCCCGTGCTGACGACTAGCGGTGCCCGCGCTCTTCGCGCGCGCGCACGCGGCGGTCGAACAGCAGCGCACTGACCACAATGCCCAGGCCCAGTACCACCCCGAGCAGGAACAGCACCATCGCAATGGCCGGATACCCCCACAGCTTCAGGCCGGTTTCGATGCGCATCATCTGCGCCGACGCCATGATCAGCGCGGCGGTGACGATGCCCGCCGCAACGCGGTTGGCGATCTTCTGCAGGCTTTCCATCAGGTGCGATTCTTCCAGCCCGGTGACGCGCATCTGCAGGCGGTTTTCCGCAGCCAGCGACAGGATCTCGGACATGCGGCGCGGTCCTTCGCGCACCAGGTGCTGCAGTTCCATCGCCTCGCTGGCCAGGTTGGCGGCGGACAGGGACTTCTTCAGGCGCGCGCGCATGACGTGCTGCAGATGGCGCTCGACGATGCGACGCGTATCCAGGGTGGGCGACAACGCGCGGCACACGCCTTCCAGATTCAGCAAGGTCTTGCCGAGCAGGCTCAATTCCGGCGGCGTCCGCAGGCCGGTCGAGGTGGCGATGCGCACCAGATCCAGCACCACCCGGCCTTCGGAGGTGGCATCGTGCGCTGCGTAGCGCGCGATCATCTGCCCGGTTTCGCGCTGGTAGCGCTCCTCGTCGTAATCCTCCAGCCGCGTGCTCAGCGCAATGGTCTCTTCGGCCACTTCCTCGCCGCGCCCATCGACTGCGGCAAACAGCAACTTGAGCAGGCGCTCGCGCAGGCGCGGCGGCACATGCGCCACCATGCCCAGGTCGAAGATGGCCAGGCGCCCGTCCTGCAGTACGCGCAAATTACCCGGATGCGGGTCGGCATGGATTTCGCCATGCACGAACATCTGGTCCAGATACCCTTTGACCAGTTCCGCGGCCAGGTCGTCCATCGGCTGTTCGGTGCGACGCAGGCCGGAGATCTTGTCCACGCGCACGCCTTCGGCCAGCTGCATCGTCAGCACCTTGCGGCTGCTCAGGTCCCACACCGGCTGCGGCACCCACAGCAAGGGGAACGGCTTGAGGTGCTTGCCGAAGCGCGCCAGGGTTTCGGCTTCGTCTTCGTAGTTGAGCTCGGCGCGCAGGGTCTTGCCGAATTCGCCCAGCCAGTCGGCAAAGCGCACGCGCCGGCCGATGCCGGTCAGGCGGTCGGCGGCGGTGGCGAAGCTCTTGAGCACGTCCAGATCCGAACGCACCTGCGCGGCCACTTCGGGTTTCTGCACCTTGATCGCCACTGGCGTGCCATCGCGCAGCGCAGCGCGGTGCACCTGCGCCAGCGAGGCGCAGCCCAACGGGACCGGGTCGAAGAACGAGAACGCCTTGTTGACCGAGACCCCGAGCTCTTCTTCGATGATCTGGCGGATGCGCTCCACCGGCACCGAGCTGGTGTTCTCCTGCATGCGCTCCAGCGCGGTGGCAAATTCCGGCGGCACGATGTCCGGCCGGGTCGACAGCATCTGGCCCAGTTTGACGAAGGTGGGCCCGAGCGATTCCAGGTCTGAGACGAACTGGTCCGGGGTGCCTTCTGCGGGCACTTCGTATTCGTTGATGGCCGCCGGGTCCAGGTTCATGCCAGCGAACACGCCCGAGCCGCGATAGCGCAACAACAAGCGCAGGATCTGCGTGCGCCGGCTCATGCCGCCAACCACGGCATGATCTGCCGGGCTTGTGGCCGGGGCGCGGTACGGGTCGTTCTGACTCAAGGCCATCTCCGAGGGCGTCATGCAGGCGGCGAGTGTGGCCAGCGACGGGTCGTCGCGTAGTGAATCCGCGCGCTCCCGCGCACCGCAGGCAAACCTGCCCAAGGCGAGTACGAACGGCCGCAAGCGCAGGCGCTGCGGTGCCTGCATCGCTCCGCCAACAGCGTGCAACGACCGCGCAATGGCCGCTCATCACCCCACGCGGGTGCGGGATCGGCGAGAATTTGCGACCACCCTAGAAGGACCTCCGCATGGCCGGTGCCAGCCTGTTCACCCTGCTCGACGACATCGCCACGCTGCTGGACGACGTTTCCATCCTGACCAAGGTTGCGGCCAAGAAGACCGCAGGCGTGTTGGGCGACGATCTGGCGCTCAATGCGCAGCAGGTCACCGGCGTCACGGCCGACCGCGAATTGCCGGTGGTGTGGGCGGTGGCCAAGGGCTCGCTGGTCAACAAGATGATCCTGGTGCCGGCGGCGTTGGCGATCAGCGCGCTGGAAGCGTGGCTGCGCGGGCGCGGCTACAACGTCCCGTTGGTGATGCCGCTGATGATGATCGGTGGCGCCTACCTGTGCTTCGAGGGCGTGGAAAAGCTGGCGCACAAGTTTCTGCACAACGATGAGCAGGAAGCGCAGCGGCATGCCGAACGCACCCGCGCGCTGGCCGACCAGAACGTGGACGTGGTGGCGTTGGAAAAGGACAAGGTGAAGGGCGCGATCCGCACCGATTTCATCCTCTCGGCCGAGATCATCGTGCTCTCGCTGGGCGTGGTCTCGGAGGTGTCCTTCGGGCAGCAGGTGGCGGTGCTGGTGGCCATTGCGCTGGCGATGACCATCGGCGTCTACGGCGTGGTCGCCGCGATCGTGAAGCTGGACGACCTGGGCCTGTACCTGACCAAGAAGGGCGCCGCGCTGGCGGCCCTGGGTCGCGGCATCCTGGTGGCGGCACCGTGGTTGATGAAGTTCCTGTCGGTGGCCGGCACGCTGGCGATGTTCCTGGTCGGCGGCGGCATCCTGGTGCACAACATCCCGGCGCTGCATCATCTGGTGGTGGATCTGGCCAAGTCGGCCGGCGGCATGGGCTGGCTGGTCGAAGCGCTGGGCAACATGCTGGTTGGCGTGGTCGCCGGTGCCGTCGTGCTGGGCGCGGTGATGCTGTTTCAGAAGCTGCGCGGGACCAAGCCCGCGCATTGATGCGCAGCGAGTCGCCAGACAAGCCCGCACGGTAAACGCCGCGCGGCGATTGCTCGGGCGCCCCGGGGTTCGCCGCCGATCTAATCGGCGTTGATCACCCGGTTCTTGCCGGCCGCCTTGGCGTCGTACATGGCGCGGTCGGCGCGGCGGATGACCTCGTCCTGGGTCTCGTCGATCCCGCGGAGCGCCACGCCGGCGCTGAAGCTGATGAACACGCGCACGTCGTCATGCAGCAGCGAGCGCTGCGACAGGGCGCGTTGCAGGCGGATCACTGCCGCACTGGCTTCGAAGATGGTCGAGTCCGGCAGCAGCAGGACAAATTCCTCGCCACCGAAGCGGGCGATGGCGTCGGTGGTGCGCAGCACGGCCTTGGCGACCTCCACGGTGTGGCGCAGCGCGGCGTCGCCGCCGGCATGGCCATGGGTCTCATTGAGGCGGCGGAAGTCGTCCAGGTCCAGCATCGCCACGCACAAGGGCTGGCCACTGCGCTGGGTGCGCACGGCCTCACGCTGGAACAGTTCTTCGAAGCCGCGCCGGTTGAGCGCGCCGGTGAGTTGGTCTTCGCGCACTAGGCCGGCGACGTCCTTGAGCTCCTGTTCGAGCGAGGCGATGCGCTGTTCGGAATCTTCCACCTGCCGGCGTGCCGCGAGCAGTTCGTCGCGCGCCGCCAGGGCCTGCGCCTGCACGCCGGCGGTGTCCTGCAGCAGATCCTGCAGCAGCCGGTTGAGGTCGGGAATGCCGCGCGCCTCGCCGATCGCCTGCGAATACCCGGCAACGCGGTCGTGGTATTCGCCAGTGCTCGTGGCCATGCCGTCCAGCCGGTCGACAAAGGACACCATCATTTCGCGCATGGCGGTCTTGGACTCGGCGATGCCCTGCTTGAGCAGACCCTGCTTGTAGGTCACCTCGCGCAAGGTGCCGCGTGCCTGTTCGATGGAACTGACGTCCAGCGGCCCGGAAATCAGCTGCCGCACCACCGAGATCTGTCCCTGCAACCAGCTGCGATCGTCGAGGAGTTCGCCGACGTTCTCCAGCAATAGGTCGAACAAGCCCAATAACAGGTTCTGTTGTTCGCTGGCATCTTCGGCGCGCAGGCCGATCTGGTGGCTGAGTTCGCGCAGGCGCTGTTCCAGCGTGATCAGCTCGTGTCCCGGGCGCCAGTGGCGCAGTGCAGATGCCAGCGTTTGTGCCTCTTCGGCAAGCTCGGGGCTGCGTTGCAGCAGCGTGGCCAGGGCATTGCCCAGCGCGTGGCGCAGCAGGTCGCGCAGTTGCTCGGCCTCCGTGCGGCCTTCGGCCAGCGAATCGCCGATGTCGATGGTGCGGATGTATTTGTCGATGAGCTGGCGCAAGGCACGGCCATAGCTGGGCCAATCGCCGGCCGCATACGCCGCGCTCAGGCGCACGCCCATGTCGCCGAGCTCGCCATGCAGGCTGGCGATGCCTTCGGCGAACGCGAGCAGCAGCGCTTCGGGATGCGCGGCATGCGAGAACAGCCGTATCAGCAATGCAGTGGCAGCGGCCGGATCGTGTGCGCCGGACTTCGCCTTGGCCGGCACCAGCTGGTGCGCGGCCAGGCCGTGACCGCTGCGCTCGCCATTGATCACCGTCGGCAGGGCAGCGGCAGGGCGCGCGGTGTCCGTGCCGCCCCAGGGCAACAGGCGGCGCAGCCCGCCACGGGGGCGGCTTGGGTGTTCGGGCTGGTCTGCCATGCGCCAGGGTCTCGAGAGGTCTTGTGCTAACGCTCGATATCGGCGCGCGGCAGGGGCGCTTGAGCAAGCCGGGCCGTAGCGCGCACCGACGGCCTGCAGGCCAAACGCGAAGCGCGGTCGCGATCAACGGAGTGAGGCGTCGATGAACCGGTTACCCAGATGAGGGCGAGCGCGGCCGAACGTTCCCGTATTCGGTGCATGTCACGGCACACGCACCGATACGGGGATGTCATTGCACTGCAATGTGGCGCTTATGCCTTGCGGCATGCGCAACTGTGCGTAAAGGAATGTGGGCTGTCGCAGAAAAGTCAGCACGTGTTCACGCATATTTTATTTGGTCGGGGTGTAGATTCCTCTGCAAGGGCGACGTGGAGTCCGCGCGTTGCCCACGCTCCTCACTCGTAGCAAGTCGTCTGGCTGAATCGGCAGACGGCGGTTTTCGCTTCGCCGTTTTTCCGTCTCCACCCACATTACGACGGACGTTTAGATGGTTGCCATGATGCCGCTTCACGCTACCACCGCACGCTTAGAGCGCAGTACGCTGCTCCCGACTCTGAAAAAGAGCGGGCGGCCGCGCGATGCGCGTGGCCGCTTCATCCGCCACCACGAGCGCTTGCCGGTTTCGTTGGCAGACACGCGCGGCGCCTTGTTCGTGGTGTCGGAAATGGCGGACTTCATCAAGGCTGGCGGGTTGGGCGACGTGGCGGCCGCGCTGCCGCGCGCGCTGCGCCACCGCTACGACGTACGCGTGCTGATTCCCGGCTACCGTGCCGTGCTCGAGCGCGCAGGCAAGGTGGAGATCGTGGGGCGCGTGTTGGCGCATGCCGCGCTGCCGGCCTGCGATATCGGCCGCATCGTGCAATCGGACGGGCTGCCGATCTACATCCTGTTGTCCAAGGAACTGTTCGAGCGCGACGGCTCGCCCTATGTGAGCACCAGCGGTTCGGAGTTCGAAGACAACGCGATTCGCTTTGCCACCTTGTCGCATGCCGCCGCGCAGATCGCGGCCGGCCATGCCGGCCTGGGCTGGAAGCCGCGCCTGCTGCATCTGAACGACTGGCCCTGCGCGCTGGCGGCTGGCTATGTGCGCTGGTCCGGCGGCACCACGCAGTGCCTGCTGACCATCCATAACCTGGCCTACCAGGGCCTGGTGCCGTATTCGATGGCCGCCGCGCTGGGCATCCCCGCCGAGCGGGTGGCCGAGTTGGAGTTCTACGGACAGATGTCGTTCCTGCGCGGCGGCATCGTCAATGCCGACCACGTCAACACGGTCAGCGTCAGCTACGCCAAGCAGATCACCGGCCCGGCACAGGGCTGCGGCCTGGACCGGCTGCTGGCCGGGCGCGCCGCCAAGGGCGCGCTCACCGGCATCGTCAACGGCATCGACGCCAGCTGGGACCCGCGCACCGACCAATACCTGGATTCGCACTTCAGCGTGAACCAATGGCAGGGCCGCCAGGCCAACGCAGCGCAGGTACGCAAGGCATTCGGGCTGCGCGAGAGCACCGGCCCGCTGTTTGCGGTGGTGTCGCGGTTGGTGCATCAGAAAGGCCTTGACCTGATCTGCGAGGTGGCCCCGCAAATCGTGGCCGCTGGCGGCCAGATCGCGGTGATCGGCGGCGGCGAGCCGGAGATCGAACAGCAGGTGGCCGAGCTGACCAGGCGCTATCCCGGCCAGGTGGGCGCCTTCATCGGCTTCGAGGAAGGCCTGGCCCGGCGGATGTTCGCCGGTGCCGACTTCCTGCTGATGCCCTCGCGCTTCGAGCCCTGCGGCCTGAGCCAGATGTATGCACAGCGCTTTGGCTGCCTGCCGATCGCCCACGCGACCGGCGGGCTGATCGACACCGTGGACGACGGCGTGACCGGTTTCCTGTTCCAGCACGCCAGCGTCGAAGCCCTGCGCCGCTGCCTGGAACGCGCCTTCCGCACCTTCCGCCTGCCCAGCCTGCTGTCTGCGATGCGGCGCGCAGCCATGCTGCGCCCCAGCGGTTGGGACGTGGCAGGCAAGAAATACCTCTCGCTCTACGAACACACCGCTGCCACCGCGCCCGCGCTCGCGCTCGCGACGGTGCCATGAGCGAACGGCAGGGCGGGCATGACCACGGAAGGGATCTCGGAAATGTCGCAGACCCTGCAAGCCCTGGCCGATGGCTTGCCGGCCGATGCCTTTGCGGTCCTTGGACCGAAGCCGCTCGCCGATGGCCGCCGTCAGGTGCGCGTCTTGGCCCCGGGCGCCGAGGCGATGGGCTTGATCGACCCACGCGGCAAGCTACTCGCGCGCATGCAGGCCAGCGCCATCGATGGCGTCTTCGAAGGCACTCTGGCGGTCGATGGGCCGTACCGGCTGCGCATCGTGTGGCCAGACCGGGTGCAGGAGGTCGAAGACCCGTACGCGTTCGCGGCCACGCTGGACGAATCGCTGTTGCTGCAGATCGCTGCCGGCGACGGCCAGGCGTTGCGCCGTGCGCTGGGCGCGCAGCATGTCCACTGTGGCGACGTGCCGGGCGTGCGCTTCGCGCTGTGGGCACCCCATGCCCAACGCGTGGCGGTGGTCGGCGACTTCAACAGCTGGGACGTGCGGCGGCATCCGATGCGGCAGCGCATCGGTGGCTTCTGGGAACTCTTCCTGCCGCGCGTGGACGCCGGCGCCCGGTACAAATATGCCGTCACCGCGGCCGATGGGCGGGTGCTGCTCAAGGCCGACCCAGTGGCGCGGCAGACCGAATTGCCGCCGGCAACCGCATCGGTGGTGCCCAGCGCCGCCACATTCGCCTGGACCGATGCGGCCTGGATGGCCAGCCGCGACCCCGGCGCCGTGCCGGCGCCGCTGTCGATCTACGAGGTGCATGCCGCGTCCTGGCGTCGCGACGGACACAACCAACCGCTGGACTGGCCAACCCTGGCCGAGCAGTTGATTCCCTACGTGCAGCAGCTCGGCTTCACCCATATCGAATTGCTGCCGATCACCGAACACCCGTTTGGCGGTTCCTGGGGCTATCAGCCGCTGGGCCTGTATGCGCCCACCGCGCGCCATGGCAGCCCGGACGGCTTTGCGCAGTTCGTCGATGCCTGCCACCGCGCCGGTATCGGCGTAATCCTGGATTGGGTCAGCGCGCACTTTCCCGATGACGCGCATGGGCTGGCCCAGTTCGACGGCGCCGCGCTGTATGAGCATGCCGACCCGCGCGAAGGCATGCATCGCGACTGGAATACGCTGATCTACAACTACGGCCGGCCGGAAGTGATCGCTTACCTGCTGGGCAGCGCGCTGGAATGGATCGAGCATTACCACCTCGACGGCCTGCGCGTGGATGCGGTGGCCTCGATGCTGTATCGCGACTACGGCCGTGCCGAAGGCGAGTGGGTGCCCAACGCGCATGGCGGCCGCGAGAATCTGGAGGCGGTGGCGTTCCTGCGCCAGCTCAACCGCGAAATCGCCGCGCAGTTCCCCGGCGTGCTCACCATTGCCGAAGAATCGACCGCCTGGCCGGGCGTGACTGCCGCGATCAGCGATGGCGGCCTGGGCTTCACGCACAAATGGAACATGGGCTGGATGCACGACACGCTGGGCTACATGCAGCGCGACCCGGCCGAACGTGCGCAGCACCATAGCCAGCTCACCTTCGGGCTGGTGTACGCCTTCGACGAACGCTTCGTGTTGCCGCTCTCGCACGATGAAGTCGTGCACGGCACCGGTGGCCTGCTCGGGCAGATGCCGGGCGATGACTGGCGCCGCTTCGCCAACCTGCGCGCGTATCTGGCGCTGATGTGGGCGCACCCGGGCGACAAGCTGCTGTTCATGGGCGCCGAGTTCGGCCAGTGGGCCGACTGGAATCACGACCAGTCGCTGGATTGGCACCTGCTGGACGGCGCGCGGCATCGCGGCATGCAGCAACTGGTGGGCGATCTCAACGCCGCACTGCGTCGTACGCCGGCGCTGTATCGCGGCACCCATCGCGCTGAAGGCTTCGACTGGAGTGTGGCCGACGATGCGCGCAACAGCGTGCTGGCGTTCGTCCGCCACGATCCTGACGGTGGCGCACCGTTGCTGGCAGTGAGCAACCTCACCCCGCAACCGCATCACGACTATCACGTGGGGGTGCCGCGTGCCGGCCTCTGGCGCGAGATCCTCAACACCGACAGTGCCCATTACGGCGGCAGCAACCTCGGCAACAGCGGTCGCTTGGCGACCGAGCCGGTGGGCATGCATGGGCATGCGCAACGTCTGCGCCTGACCCTGCCGCCGCTGGCCACGATCTATCTGCAAGCGGAGAAATAACGATGAACCAGCGCAATGCGATCACACCGGCCTGGGGCGCCTGGCCGGCGGGTGAGGGACAGGTGCGCTTTGCGCTCTGGGCTCCAGAGGCCAAGAACGTGGATGTGGTCTTCGCCAACGGCGCGCGCAGCGCGCTGCAGGCGGGACAGGACGGTTTCTTCAGCGCCCTCATCGACTGCGCCGCCGATGCGCGTTACCGCTACAGCGTCGACGGCGGCGAGCCGGTCCCGGACCCAGCCTCGCGCTGGCAGCCCGAAGGCGTGCACGGCCCCAGCGCGGTACAGCCAACCGACGGCTATGCCTGGCAAAACACCCAGTGGCAGGGGCGGCCGTGGGACGAGGCGGTGATCTACGAAGTGCATGTCGGCACGTGCGGCGGCTATGCCGGTGTGCAGGCGCAATTGCCGCAGCTGGCGGCAATGGGCATCACCGCCATCGAACTGATGCCGTTGAGCGCGTTTCCCGGCGCGCACAACTGGGGCTACGACGGCGTACTGCCGTATGCACCGGTGGAAGCCTATGGCACACCGGACGAACTGAAGGCGCTGATCGATGCCGCGCACGGGCACGGCCTGATGGTGTTGCTGGATGTGGTCTACAACCACTTCGGCCCGGACGGCAATTACCTGCATAGCTACGCCGCGCCGTTCTTCAACGAAGACAAGCCCACCCCGTGGGGTGCGGCGATCGATTTCCGCAAGCCGCCGGTGCAGCGGTATTTTCTCGACAACGCATTGATGTGGCTGCACGAATACGGCTTCGACGGCCTGCGCCTGGATGCGGTGCACGCGATATCGCCGAACGCGTTCCTGGATACCTTGCGCGAGACCATCGAGGCCAGCCTGCCGGCCGGGCGGCATGTGCATCTGGTGCTGGAAAACGAGGCCAACCAGGCCTCGCAACTGCAGCGTGGCTATACCGCGCAGTGGGACGACGACTTCCATAACGCCCTGCATGTGCTGCTCACCGGCGAAGAGGAAGGCTATTACGCTGCGTTCGCCGACAAGCCGACTGAACACCTGGCACGCGTGCTGGGCGAAGGGTTTGCCTATCAGGGCGAGCCGGACCCGCGCGGCCATGTGCGGGGCGAACCCAGTGGCGCCTTGCCGCCGCACAAGTTCGTGGTGTTTGCGCAGAATCACGACCAGATCGGCAACCGCGCCCGCGGCGAGCGGCTGACCGTGCTGGTGTCGCCACAACGTTTGCGCGCGGCCTTGGCGCTGACGGCATTGACGCCGATGATTCCGCTGTTTTTCATGGGCGAACCGTGGGGCGCCAAGCAACCGTTCCTGTTCTTCACCGACTTCGGCCCGCCGCTGGACGAGGCGGTGCGCGAAGGGCGCCGGCGCGAGTTCGCGCACTTTGCCGCGTTCGCCGATGAAGCCCAGCGCGCCACCATTCCGGACCCGAACAGCCATTCCACGTTCGCGGCCTCGCGTTCGCCGATTGCCGATGCCGCGCATGGCGACGGCGCGCAGTGGGCAAGCTGGTTCAAGGCGCTGCTGGACGTGCGTCGTCAGTGGCTGGTGCCGGGCCTGGCGCAAGCGCGTGCGGTGCGGGCCAGCGTGCTGGCCGATGGCGCGGTGACGGCCACGTGGGAGCTGCCGGGCGGGCTGTGGCATATCGCCTTCAACGTGGGCAACCAGTCGGTGCCGTTGCCGCCGGTGCGCGGACGCGTGGCGCATGTCGAAAACGTGGCTGCCGATGCGCAGCACTTGCCGGTCGATGGCTTCGTCGCCTGGCACGAGGCGCAGGCATGAGTGCGCGCGACCCCGGCGGGGACGATCTCGGCACCCTGGCCGCCGCGGCTGGGGTCATGGTGGATTGGGTGGATGCCAGCGACCAGCCGCGGCAGGTCTGCGAGCAATCGGTGCATGCGGTACTCAGCGCGTTGGAATTGCCCGCCGCCACCGCGGCGCAACGCGCCGATAGCTTGCGCCGCTGCCAGGCACAGGCTGCTGAAGCCGCACCGCTGTTGACGGTGCAGGTGGGCGAGCCGCTGCCGTTGCGCGTGGAGGCGCATGCCAGCGGCCGCTGGACCGACGACAGCGGTGCCAGCGACGACGCACGCGCCGATGCGCAAGGGCACGTGCGCGCGCCGCAGCGTTTCGGTTACTGGACGCTGCAGATCGGCGCGATCACCCAGCAGGTGGCCGTGGCGCCGCCACGCTGCTTCAGCGTGGCCGATGCCTGTGGCCAGCCATCGCCGCGTGCCTGGGGCATGGCGCTGCAGGTGTATTCGGCACGCAGCCTGGACGACGGCGGTATCGGCGATGCCGCCGGCACGGTGGAATGGTTGCGGCACGCGGCCTTGGCCGGCGCCGACGCCCTGGCATTGAGTCCGGTGCACGCCTCGCGCCCGGTGACGGGCGGTTACAGCCCGTATTCGCCCAGCGATCGGCGCTTTCTCGATCCCTTGCATGCCGCACCGGTGCGCATCCTTGGCGAACTGGCGCTGGATGCAATCAATGCGGTGCCCGGCCTGCGCGAACGTTTCGATGGCTTGCACAACGCTGCATTGATCGACTGGCAGGCCTCGGCGCACGCCAAGTGGGAATTGCTGCGCCAGTTGTACACACGCGTTTCGCCCGATCATGCCGATCTGGTCGCCTTCCGCAACGCAGGCGGCGCAGCGCTGCAGGGCTTTGCACGCTTTGCTGCGCAGGACTTCGGCGACAACGATCCGCAGCTGCATGTGTTCACGCAGTGGCTGGCAGCGCGCAGCTGGTCCGATGCGCAACGCGAGGCCCACGAGCGCGGCATGAAGATCGGGTTGATCGCCGATCTGGCGGTGGGCTTCGACCCCAACGGCGCCGAAGCCGCCGCGGCCGCCGATACCGTATTGCGCGGTCTGGTGCTGGGCGCGCCGCCGGATGCCTTCAATGCCGATGGTCAGCATTGGGGCATCGGTGCGTATTCGCCCACTGCGCTGCGGCGCAGCGGCTACGCGCCGTATATCGCGTTGTTGCGCGCGGTGCTGCGCGACCGCGGCGGCATCCGCATCGATCACATCCTGGGCCTGATGCGGCTATGGGTGGTGCCCGATGGCGCCAGCTCCAACGAAGGTGCGTATCTGGCCTACCCGTTGCATGATCTGCTCAACCTGCTCGCGCTGGAATCGTGGCGGCACCGGGCGATCGTCATCGGCGAGGATCTGGGCGTGGTGCCGCCGGGCATCCGCGAAGAACTCTCGCAGCGGGGGGTGATGGGCATCGATGTGTTGATGTTCACCCGCAACGACGATGGCGCATTCGTCTCGCCGGCGCTGTGGCGGCCGGACGCCATCGCCACCACCACCACGCACGATCTGCCCACGCTCACCGGCTGGCGCACCGGCCGCGATATCGAATGGCGGCGCAAGCTGGAATTGATCCAGCCTGCACAGGCCAGCGACGATGCCGCCGCGCGCGACAAGGATGTGGCACGGCTGGATGCCGCTGTCGAACACGCCGGCCTGAGCAGTACGCGCGACCCGCTGCTGGGCGCGTTGCGCTTCACCGCCACCAGTGTCTCGCCGCTGGCCTTGTTGCCGGTGGAAGACGCACTGGCCCTGGACGAACAACCCAACCTGCCGGGCACCGTCGAAGTGCATCCCAACTGGCGTCGACGCCTGCCCGATCCCTTGCCGCATGCGCGCCTGAGTTCGGCGCTGCAGGGCTTTGCCGAGGCGCGTCGCGTCGCGGCCGTTTCGGAACCGCATCCATGATCGACCTCCGCGCTACCGCCCGCCTGCAGCTGCATGCCGGCTTCACCCTGCAAGATGCGCTCGCGCAGGTGCCGTACTACGCAGGCCTGGGCATCAGTCACCTGTACCTGTCGCCGATCGGCACGGCCGTGCCGGGCTCCACGCACGGCTACGACAACATCGACCCGACCGTGGTCAATCCCGAACTCGGCGGCGAAGACGCCTTGGTGGCGCTCTCGCAGGCCGCGCGCGAACACGGCATGGGCCTGATCGCCGACATCGTGCCCAACCACATGGCCACGCATGCGCAGAATGCGTGGTGGTGGGATGTGCTGCGCAATGGCCGCAGCGCCAAGCACGCCGACTGGTTCGACATCGATTGGCGCGCGCCTGGGCGCGACGGCAAACTGTGGCTGGCAGTCCTGGACCGCCCCTATGCGACGGCGCTGGCCGAAGGCCTGATCACGCTGGTGATCGAAGACGACGGCAGCGCGGCGTTGGCGCATTACGACCAGCGTTACCCGATTCGTCCGCAGACGCTGGACATCCCCGAAAGAGCCGCACGTGCGCAGTGGCTGCGCGACTACAACGACGGCGCCAAACGCGGAGACGGCCGCCTGCACAAGTTGATCGAACGCCAGCCGTATCGCCTGAACTGGTGGCGCGTGGGCAACGACATGCTCAACTACCGCCGCTTCTTCGATATCACCTCGCTGGTGGCCTTGCGGGTGGAATTGCCGGCGGTGTTCGACGCGGTGCACGCGTTGCCGCTGCGGCTGGTGGCCGAAGGCCATCTGGACGGCTTGCGCATCGACCACGTGGATGGGCTCACCGACCCCACCGGCTACGTGCGCAAGCTGCGCAGCCGGCTGGATGCGGCCGGCCGCACGCGTGGGCTCAAGCCCGGCACATTGGGCCTGTACCTGGAAAAGATCCTCGCACCGGGCGAGCATCTGCCGGCCGACTGGCCGTGCGATGGCACCACCGGTTACGACTTCATGGACCAGGTGGGCGGGCTGCTGCACGGCGCCGCCGGCTTCAAGCCATTGGCGCGTGCATGGCAGAAGGTGAGCGGACGCAGTGGCGATTTCGCGCAGGAAGAACGCACCGCCCGCGATGAAATCCTGCGTGGCCCGCTGCAGAGCGAATTCAATCGCGCCGTGGGTGCATTGTCGGCGTTGGCGCGGCTGGATCCGCCCACGCGCGAGTTCAGCCCGCAGATGCTGGCGCGCGGCTTGTGCGTGTTGCTGCGCTGGTTCCCGGTGTACCGCACCTATGCCGGTGCCAAGGGCATCACCGGCAGCGAGGCGGAGCGTTTGCGCGCCACCGCGGCAAAGGCGCGCGAGGGGATGCCGGAGTCGATCGTGGCGGCCGTGGATGCGATCGAGCGGTGGTTGCTCGACGATGCCGGCGCAGACCGTGCGCAGATCGCCTTGCGGCGCATCCTGCGCCGTCGCGTGGAGCAGCTGTCCGCACCGCTCAATGCCAAGTCGGTGGAAGACACCGCGTTCTACCGGCATGGCGTGCTGCTGTCGCGCAACGAGGTCGGCAGCCATCCCACCCATTTCGCCAACGACGCGGCCGAGTTCCACGCGCAGAATCTCGAGCGTGCCAAGCACTACCCACGCGCGTTGCTGGCCACCGCCACCCACGACCACAAGCGTGGCGAAGACCTGCGCATGCGGTTGGCGGTATTGTCCGAGCAACCGCGCTGGTGGATCGAGCAGAGCGCCCAGTTCGATGCGCTGGCCGACGCGCTCCAATCGCCGGCCCTGGCTGGCGGCGACCAGCAGATGCTATGGCAGACCCTGGTGGCGGCGTGGCCGATCGGCCTGGGCGCCGATCAGACCGAACCGCTTGCCGACTACGCCGAGCGCATTGCGCAATGGCTGCTCAAGGCGGTGCGCGAAGCCAAGCTGCACACCAGCTGGACCGACGGCTCGCCGGCCTATGAGCAAGCCGTGCAGGCCACCGTGGAGCAGGTGCTGTGCAGCCGTGCCGGGCTGCCGCTGCGGCGTGCGATGCTGCGCGCCAGCAACCACATCGCTGCCGCTGGGGCACGCAACAGCCTGGTGCAAACCACCTTGCGCCTGACCGTGCCCGGTGTGCCCGACCTGTACCAGGGTACCGAAGGCTGGGATCTGTCGCTGGTGGATCCGGACAACCGCCGTCCGGTGGATTACGCCCAGCGCCAGCAATGGCTGCAGCAGGCGCGCGACTTCACCGGGTTGCTGCGCAGCTGGCGCGATGGCGCGGTCAAGGCCCGCCTGACGGCGCTGTTGCTGCAGTTGCGCGGCGAATTTCCAGCGCTGTTTGCGAAGGGCGACTACCAGCCCTTGAACATCGCGATCAGCGGCGATGCACAGGTGCTGGCATTCCGTCGCCAGTATCGCGGTCAGTCGCTGGTGGTGGCCGTCACGCGGCTGGGCGCTGGCGTTGAGGGCGAGGGCGATCTGCCATTGCTGGTGGCGCCTGCCACCTGGGGTCAGGCGTCGTTGGCATTGGGCGAGGGCACATACCGTAATGTGCTCGATGGCAGCACGCTGCAGTCGCAGCGCGGCCGCGTGGCGCTATCTACGCTGTTTGCACGTGCGCCGGTGGCAGTGTTGCTGTCCCAAGACAATTGACCCCCGAGAGAAACGTACGCAATGAATGACATGGAACGGCAGGCGCGGCTTGCCCAGTTGGCACGGGAAATTTGGGAGGCGGAGGGCCGCCCGGACGGGCACGCGGACCGCCATTGGGCCATGGCCGAGCGGCTGGTGGAGGCCGAAGAGCGCGCCGCCGAACAGGCCGCCGAATACGCGGCCACACCGATCGCTGCACGCCAGTAACGGCGTGTCTGGCAGCGTGCATGGGCCTGCCGGTTGCGGGCCGGCCCATGTGCGGCGGATCGCTCCGCCAGTGCAAAATCGCGCACCGTTTGCGTTCACCGTTCTAAGGAGTCACCGATGGCCACTCGCAAGTTCACCCAGCGCTCGCGCATTCGCGAAGGCCGTCCCAACCCGCTCGGCGCCACCTGGGATGGGTTGGGCGTCAACTTCGCGCTGTATTCGCGCAATGCCACCCGGGTGGAGCTGTGTCTGTTCGACGAACGTGGCCGCGAACAGGAGCGCATCGCGCTCCCCGAATACACCGACGAGGTCTGGCACGGCTACCTGCCCGATGCACGCCCTGGCCAGTTGTACGGCTACCGCGTACACGGCCCATATGCGCCCGATGCCGGGCACCGCTTCAATCACAATAAGTTGCTGTTGGACCCGTATGCCAAGCAGATCGTTGGCGAACTCAAATGGGCGCCACACCTGTTCGGCTACACCATCGGTCATCGCGACAAGGATCTGAGCTTCGACCGCCGCGACAGCGCCGCGTTCATGCCCAAGTCTGCGGTGATCGACCCGGCCTTCACCTGGGGCCAGGACCGCCCGCCGCAGACCCCGTGGAACCGCACGGTGATCTACGAAGCGCATGTACGCGGCCTGAGCATGTTGCACCCGGCGGTGCCGCCGGAAGAGCGCGGCACCTTCTCGGCACTGAAAACCGACGAATTGATCGACCACATCAGTTCGCTCGGCGTCACCGCAGTGGAATTGCTGCCGGTACATGCATTCGTCGACGATCAATATCTGCTGGAAAAAGGCCTGCGCAATTACTGGGGCTACAACACGCTGGGCTTTTTTGCGCCGCAGGCGCGTTACATGTCCACGCGCACCGTGGCCGAGTTCAAGCAGATGGTGGCGCGCCTGCATCACGCCGGCCTGGAAGTGCTGCTGGACGTGGTCTACAACCACACTGCCGAAGGCAACGAGCTCGGGCCCACGCTCTCGTTCAAGGGGATCGACAACGCCAGCTATTACCGCCTGGCCGACGATCGCCGCTTCTACATCAACGACACCGGCACCGGTAACACCTTCGACCTCACCAACGTCGGCGCGCTGCGCATGGTGATGGATTCGCTGCGTTACTGGGTGCAGGAAATGCACGTGGACGGCTTCCGTTTCGATCTGGCCAGCATCCTGGGCCGCGAACGCTATGGCTTCGATCCGTCCGGCAGTTTCCTGGATGCGGTGCGCCAGGACCCGGTGCTCAGCCAGACCAAGTTGATCGCCGAGCCGTGGGATATCGGACCCGGCGGTTATCAGGTGGGCAACTTTCCGCCGGGCTGGGTGGAATGGAACGACAAGTTCCGTGACAACGTGCGCGCGTTCTGGCGCGGCGACGGCGGCCAGCTGGCCGAGTTGGCCACGCGCCTCACCGGTTCTGCGGACCTGTTCGATCACAGCGGCCGCCGCCCAACCGCATCGGTCAATTTCGTTACCGCGCATGACGGCTTCACCCTGCGCGATCTGGTTAGCTACGAAGGCAAGCACAATCTCGCCAATGGCGAAGACGGCAGGGACGGCAGCGACCACAACATTTCGTCCAACTATGGCGTGGAAGGCGAGACCAACGACCCGGCGATCAAGCAGCTGCGGCGCCAGCAGATGCGCAACCTGCTCGCCACCTTGCTGTTGTCGCAGGGCACGCCGATGCTGCTGGCCGGCGATGAGTTCGGCCATAGCCAGAACGGCAACAACAACGCCTATTGCCAGGACAACGAGCTGACCTGGATCGACTGGACCGCCGCCACCAAGGCGGCCGCCGCCGACCAGGCCGCACTCGTGCGCCGATTGATTCGTATTCGGCAGCGCTACCCGCTGCTGCATCGCGCGCGTTTCTTCGACGGCAAGTTCGATGAAGCGCTGGGCCTGAAGGATCTGACCTGGCTCGCGCCCAACGGCACCGAGATGGATGAAGCCGGCTGGCACGACCCGGAAGCGCGCGCGCTGATGCTACGTCTGGATGGCCGCTCGCCGACTACCGGCCTGCGCGAGATTGCCGCCAACGTGACGCTGTTGATGCTGATCAATGCCGCCTCCACTGCCGTGTCGTTTACGCTGCCGGCCATGCACGACGAACATTGGCGCGTGCTGGTGGACACCGCACGCCACGGCGGCCGCGTGGTGGCCGGTGGCAGCGAATGGAAGGCCCCGGCGCATTCGCTGACGCTGCTGGCCGTGGAGCGCGACCGCATCGTCAGCAGTGCGCGGATCGTCTCCGAAGGAGCGCGCTGATGGCGAGGATGGCCTGATGGATGTCCTGTTGGCAGGGGCGACCGGCTTGGTCGGCAAGCACGTGCTGCAGCAATTGCTGGGCGATACGCGTTGCACCGGCGTGGTTGCGATCACGCGGCGGCCGTTGGCGCAGATCCACGCCAAGTTGCGCAACCAGGTGGTCGATTTCGAACGGCTCGATCACTGGACGGCACCGCGCATGGAAGCGGCCATCTGTGCGTTGGGCAGCACGATGAAACAGGCCGGCTCGCGCGATGCGTTCTATCGTATCGACCACGATTACCCGCTCGCCATCGCACGCGCCGCCTGCGCGCAAGGCACCTCGGTCTTCGTGCTGAACTCGGCCGCAGGCGCCAACGCGCAGTCGCGCATCTTCTACAGCCGCGTCAAGGGCGAGTTGGAACGCGATCTGCGCGAGATCGGCTTCCCCTCGCTCACCTTCGTGCGGCCCGGGCTGATTGGCGGCGAACGCGAAGAACCTCGCACCGGCGAGCACATCGGCAGTCTCGTCCTTGGCGCACTCGGCCCGGTCCTGCCGCGCCGGTTCCGCATCAATCCGGCCGAGCGGATTGCGGCGGCGATGGTGTCTGCTGCGCTGGCACCGGCGCGGGGTGAGCACAACGTCGAGGCGGCGGAGTTGGCTGGCTAAGGCTGTCTCGCCCCTTTATCGCAAGGGCGTCGGATCCAGGCGACAAGCCGCCGTGTCGTGGAGCGTACTTATGCGCGACGACGGGTTGCCGAGGGAGCCTGACCACGCGCAGGCACGCTCCTACGGATCCGCGTGCAGTCGACGGGCATCGTCGCGCCAGCCCTAATACGTGCTCGCTTTCCCAACGACTAGCCACTATCCATCAGCACCTGCGTTCGTCGCAAGGACGTTGCGCATGGAAGAACTGATTGCCTGCTGTATGTAGGAACGTGCCTGCGCGACGAGGGGTTACCGATGACGCTTTATCGCGCGCAGGCACGCTCCTACGAATCGGCGTACAGCCGATTGGTATCTCCGCCAGCAGATCGTGCTTACACCCCCAGGGATTGCCCGCCATCCACTGCAAGCACTTGCCCGGTGATCCAACTCGCCTGCGGCGATGCCAGAAAGAAGGCCGCATCGGCAACATGCTGCACCTGTCCGAAGCCACCGAACGGGATGCTGTCGCGGATGCGCGCATATAGTTCCGGCTCCTCGCGGCTGCGCGTGTCCCATAGTCCATCGGGAAATTCGATCGATCCAGGCGAGATTGCATTGACGCGGATGCGCTCGCGCGCCAGTTCTGCAGCCAGGGTGGTGGTGTAGTAGTTGAGTGCCGCCTTGGCGGTGGAATAGCCAATCGCGCGTGGGGTAGGGCGTTGCGCATTGATCGAGCTGATGTTGAGGATCACCGCAGCCGCGCTGCGGCGCAAATACGGCAGCGCGGCGCGGTTGCAGCGCACCGCGGCCATCAGGTCGATCTCCAGGCCGGCCTGCCAGCTTGCATCGTCGTTGCCATGTCCGAAGCCGGAAGCGTTGTTGATGACCACGTCCAGCCCATCCAGCGCTTGTGCTGCGGCGTGCACATAGGCATCGATCTGCGTGGCGTCTGCCAGGTCGCAAGGCAGTGTATGCACCGCGTCGCCCTGCGCCGCCAGTGCGTCTGCAGCTTGTGCAAGACCGGCGGCATTGCGCGCGCAGATCGAAACCTGTGCGCCATTACGCACGAACGCCTCGGCGATCGCCAGGCCGATGCCACGGCTGCCGCCAGCAATCAACACGCGTTGCGGACGAAGTGCGGTGTTGGACATGGCGGCTGCTCGGTTTGGAAAGCCGCATTATCCGATAGCCGCGCGCCACGGGGTCGCCACGCGTATCGCCAGTGCGGCACGGACGACGATCGCTCTGCACGCTTGCGCTGTATCGGCATTGGCTGCAGCGGTTTGCATTGCCGCATTGCCACATTGCGCAGCGCCGCAGAAAACAGGCATGCACAAACGCACGCAGCAACACCGCGTACGGTGGCGACCGCTGTCATATCGCTGCCACGTGCGATCGGCGTTGCCTGCCCCGCCTGCCTCATCACTGCCGGCGATCAGCTCATGCGTTTTTGATTGCTTGGCGCTAACCAAACGTTTACACACCGGCGGCGCGCTGCGGGCACAACGTGCGAGTCATCAAGCGGAATTTGCACATGGAAACCCATATCACCGTGATCGGCGCCGGCTTCTGCGGCACCGCGCTGGTCCGTGCACTGGCGCAGACGGCCGATGCGCAGGTACGCATCACGCTGGTCGGCGTGGCCGAGACCTTCGGTAGCGGGATCGCCTACGGCGCAGCGCGGCCGGAGCATCTGCTCAACGTGCGTGCCAAGGATCTGGGTATCGACGCGCAGGCGCCCGGTGCCTTCGCCGACACCCTGCATCTGGGCGAGAGCGGCCGGTTGGAGTTCCTGCCACGGCTGGCCTATGGCGACTATCTGCGTAGCGAGCTGGATGCGGCGGTGAGCGGCGCGCAGGCCTCGATCATGCGGCTGTCGCAGGAAGCGGTAGCGGTGGAGCGCGTGCGCAAGGGGTTCCGCGTGTTTCTGGCCAATGGCGATGCCTTCCAGAGCGATCGCGTGGTGCTGGCGGTGGGCGCACTGCAACCGCAGGCGCTGGCGGGTATCGGCCCGCGCTTGAGCGTGCATCCACGTTACATCGGGTGGCCGTGGCAGGGCGATGCGTTGGCGCGGTTGTCGCCAGACGACGATGTGTTGATCGTCGGTACCGGGTTGACCATGGTGGACGTGGCGCTGACCTTGCACACGCGCGGTCATCGCGGCCGCCTGCTGGCGATTTCGCGGCGCGGGCTGGCACCGCAGGCGCATCTGCGCCAGCCCGGCGCTGCATTGGAATTGCCGCCGCATCTGCAGCGTGCGCTCAAGGACGCCGACCTGCGCGGCCTGCTGCGCGGGGTGCGTCAGCTCAGTGCGGTGGTCGACGATTGGCGTCGCGTGGTGGATGCGCTGCGCCCGCATTTGCAGCCGCTGTGGCAGCGCCTGGAACTTCCCCAGCGTGCACGCTTTTTGCGCCATCTGCGCCCGTACTGGGAAGTGGCGCGCCATCGCGTGGCGCCCGGTGCGGCCGAACAGCTGGCGCAACTGCAGGCATCGGGCCAGTTGCAGATCGTCTCTGCGCGCTTGCTGCGGGCGCGCTGGGTGCCAGATGGCGTGGAGGCGGTGATCCGCCCGCGTGGTGCTGCCGACGCGCAGACCGGTCATTACGATGCAGTGATTCGCGCCACCGGACTGGATACCGACATCGATCGCACCAGCGATCCCTTGATCGCCGGCATGCGCGAAGCCGGTCTGTTGCGTGCCGATCCCTTGGGCCTGGGCGTGGACACCGATGCGCAACTGCGTGTGCGCGATAGCGCCGGTCAGATCGTGCCGGGACTGTATTGCGTCGGGCCACTTTTGCGGGGGCGTTACTGGGAAATCACCGCCGTGCCCGAGCTGCGCGCGGCCACGCGCGCATTGGCCGACCGCTTGTTGCTGGGCGCAACGCCAGCATTACAGCCCACGCCCGAGCACGTGCCGCGCGAGGTCAATGCGCGTTTGTAGGTGTGGCAATTGACGAGATCCTTGACGATCTCGACCGCGTATCGCGCCGCCTGCGCGTGCGCCGTGATGGCCGACATCTGGATCTGTGCGCGGCGTCCGCCGGCAAGCGCACTCATGCCGCGCGATGCGTAGTGTCGCGCGCGCACGTAGGCCGAACTGGGGCATGTTGGCGGTCCTGGGCGCATGCACGCCCGAGCCATCGCATCCCTCTCTGCCTGGAGTCCACCATGCCACGTCTTGTTCCTGCCGCGCTGTTCGCCACGCTGTGCGCGTGTGCATTGCCTGCGCTGGCCACCGAATCGCTGAATAACCGTGCCGAAGTTGTCGCTGCCCTGGACGCCGGCTACGACGTCAGTGTGAGCACCGACCTTGCACGGTGCACGCCCGAAGAAGGCACGCCGGCCACCCAGACCCGCGGCGGCCGCCACATCGATGCCTATCGCATCACCGCAGACGGCACCCTGGCCTTTTCCGATGCGCATTTCACCGTGGCCAACGACGGCAAGCCGATCCAGCAATTCATGCGCTACCAATTGCGCCCGGATGACACGCTGCGCTTCACCACCTACATGTACGACTTGCCGGGACTGCAGCAACGCGGGCCGGTGTTGGCATATCAGTGCAAGATCAATGCAGGTGTGCGCTTCCATGCCGATTGAGCACGGCTGGCAAGCCATCCGCTGAGGCGGTTGGCCAGCGCTTGCGGTTGCGTGCACCCGGCAACATCGGCAGCAGTGGGTGCGACCTGCGCAGACGCCATCAACGTCGGCGTGGCGCGTCATTCACTCGGGTGCTGTCGTGTCGTCGTGGCGCCGGTTGCTGTCCACGGCGACAGCAATTGGACCTTCACCCTCACCCGCACGGCCGACCTGCCAACCGCCGCCCAGCGCCTTGAAGGTCGCAACCGCACTGCGCGCAGCCTCGGTGCGCGCCTGCGCCTGCGCGTCGGAGGCGCGTAGCAGGCTGTCATCGGCATTGAGCACTTCGATCAGGCTGACGGTCCCTTTTTCGTAGGCCAGCGCAGAGGCGCTGCGCGCATTGCCGAGTGCATCCACGCCCTGCGTCAGCACCGCTGCTTGCTGCTCGCGTTTGATCAGTGCGGTGAACGCATTTTCGACGTCTTCGGTGGCGCGCAGCACCGCCAGGCGGTAGGCCGCCAGTTGTTCGGCTTGCTGGCCCTTGGCCTGCGCGATCTGCGCATTGATGCGGCCGAAGTCGAACAGCCGCCAGCGCAGGCCGAGCACGCCGGTCGATTGCGCGGCGTCGCTGGTAAACAGGTTCGCACCGGAGATGGCCGTGGCGCTGCCAAGCAGGCCGCTGAGCGAAAATTTGGGGTAGTACTCGGCCATCGCCACGCCGATGCGCGCGTTGGAGGCGGCCAGCCGGCGCTCGGCCACGATCAGGTCGGGCCGGTGCCGTAACAAGTCGCCGGGGGTACCGCTGTCGGCGATCTGCGGGGCCGGCGGAATGGGTCTGGTCGCCGACAGCTCGGTGCGGTGCGTGCCGGGCGGCACGCCAAGCATCACGTCCAGCGCGTTCATTGCCGCAGCCAGGCCTGCTTCCAGAGGCGGCACGCCGGCTTGCGCCTGCGCGAGCGCGCCCTGGGCCTGCTGCAGTTGCAGTTCGGCGGCCAGGCCCTTGCCGTGCAGCAGCGTCACCATCGAGAGCAGGCCCTGCTGGGTGGTCACCTGGCGCCGGGCCACGTCCAGTCGCGCCTGCAAGCCGCGGACGCTGATGTAGATATCGGCGGTCTGCGCGGCAACTGCCAGACGGGTGGCGGCAGCACCTGCTTCGGTGGCCTGGTAGTCGGCCAAGGCCGCCTGGCGGCCGCGGCGCAGCCCCCCGAACAGGTCCAGCTCCCAGCTGGCACCCAGGTTGGCTTCGTAGATGCTGGCGTAGCGATCGAAGCTGGGGGTGCTGTCGAGCACCTGGCCCAGCGGTGTTTCCAGCGACTGGTAGGCGCGCGTGGCGCTGCCGCTGATGTTGCCGGCCGGCAGCAGCGCGGCGGTGGCGGCACTCAGCCCGGCGCGCGCCTGGGCAACGCGCGCCCCGGCTTGGGCCAGGTCCAGGTTTTGCGCCAGCGCCGCGTTGACGTAGCGGCTCAGGTCCGGATCGTTGAAGCCGTCCCACCAGGTCGGCAGGTTGGTGGGCACTGCGGCCTGGCGCTGTGTGATGTCTGCCTGGCCGATATAGCGGTCCGGCAGTGGCGCTTCCGGCCGGGCGTAGTCGGGACCAACCGCGCAGCCTGTGACGAGGCTGGCGGCAACGAGCGCTGCGAGGGTGCGGAGTGACGACATGGCGGGGCCGAGTGACGGATGGTGAGTGACTATAGTACGAAATAGTCACTTTTGTAAGTCGCACACGACGGCGCTAAGCTGTCGCGATGAGCAAAGCATCCAACTATCCCGTGTCGGGCCGCGGCCCGGCCGACCATGATGTCCGCGACCAGATCGTCGTGGCCGCCACCGAGCATTTCAGCCGCTATGGCTACGAAAAGACGGCCGTGTCCGACCTGGCAAGGGAGATCGGTTTTTCCAAGGCCTACATCTACAAGTTCTTCGAGTCCAAGCAGGCCATCGGCGAGATGATCTGCTCGCACTGCCTGGGGGAGATCGAGGCCGAAGTACTGGCCGCGGTGTCTGCTGCGGCGTCGCCGCCAGAGAAATTGCGTAGCCTTTTCAAGACCATTATCGAGGCGAGCCTGCGACTGTACTCGCGCGAGCGCAAGTTGTACGAGATCGCCACCTCGGCCGCGACCGAGCGCTGGCCGCCAGTCATCGCGTACGAGGGCCACATCCAGGCACTGCTGCAGGAGATCCTGGTGCAAGGGCGCCAGAACGGTGATTTCGAGCGCAAGACGCCGCTGGACGAACTGACCCAGGCCACCTATCTGGTGATGCGTCCTTACATCAACCCGGTGCTGCTGCAGCACAGCCTGGATCATGCCGGCGACGTGCCGCTGCTGTTGTCCAGCCTGGTATTGCGGAGCCTGTCGCCATAAAAACCGCTTGTGACTATTGACTGATTTAGTCACAAGTCTCAGGATGCGAGCCTTCATCCGATCGCTCCGGGATTGCCATGCGTCGCCGCCGCCTTGTCGCCTCTACCCTCCTTTGTGTCCTGCCGCTGGCGCTGAGCGCCTGCGGTGGCAAGGCGCAGACCGATCCACGCACCGCCGCACCGCTGGTACGGGCGGCCACGGTGGGCGACGCCAGCAGTGCGGCGCGCAGCTTCTCCGGCACGGTCGCGGCGCGGGTCCAGAGCGATCTGGGCTTCCGTGTGGCCGGCAAGGTGTCCGAGCGGCTGGTCGATGCCGGGCAGCGCGTCAAGCGCGGGCAAGCGCTGATGCGCATCGACCCGGTGGATCTGCAGCTGGCTGCCCGTGCGCAGCAGGACGCGGTGGCCGCCGCGCGCGCCCGCGCGCAGCAGACCGCCGAAGATGAGGCCCGCTACCGCGACCTGCGCGGCACCGGCGCCATCTCGGCCTCGGCCTACGACCAGATCAAGGCCGCCGCCGATGCGGCCAAGGCGCAGCTGAGCGCCGCCCAGGCTCAGGCCGACGTGGCGCGCAACGCCAACCGCTACACCGACCTGCTGGCCGATGCCGATGGCGTGGTGATGGAAACGCTGGTCGAGCCGGGCCAGGTGGTCGCGGCCGGGCAGACCGTGGTGCGGCTGGCGCACGCCGGCCCGCGCGAGGCGGTGATCCAGCTGCCGGAAACCCTGCGCCCGCAGGTCGGCTCGGTGGCCCAGGCCACGCTGTTCGGCAACGCCGCCGTCAGCGTGCCGGCCACCTTGCGCCAGCTGTCCGAGAGTGCCGACCGGCTCACGCGCACCTTCGAGGCACGCTACGTGCTGGACTGCGCGCTGGCGCAGGCGCCGCTCGGCACCACGGTCAGCGTGCGCGTACCCGGCGGCACCGCCTCGGCGAACCAGGCCGGCCTGCAGGTACCGCTGGCCGCGCTGTTCGGCGCCGGCAAGGGGCCGGGCGTGTGGGTGATTGCCGGCAACCCGACCAAGGTGAGCTGGCGGCCGGTCACGGTGCTGGGCCTGGACGATGACCACGCCAACGTTACCGGCAAGCTGGCACGCGGCGAGCGCATCGTGGCGTTGGGGGCGCATCTGTTGCGCGAAGGCGAGCAGGTCCGCATTGCCGGCGAAAGCGCGGCCGGTCGCAGCACGGCCAGTGCTGGCAGCACCGTCAAGGCGACAGGAGCGCAACCGTGAGCGAGGGCCGATTCAATCTGTCGGCGCTTGCCGTGCGCGAGCGCTCCATCACGCTGTTTCTGATCTTCCTGATTTCGCTGGCCGGCCTGGTCGCGTTTCTCAAGCTCGGTCGCGCCGAAGATCCGGCATTCACCATCAAGGTGATGACGATCGTGACCGCCTGGCCGGGCGCCACGCCGCAGGAAATGCAGGACCAGGTGGCCGAGAAACTCGAAAAGCGCATGCAGGAGCTGCGCTGGTACGACCGTACCGAAACCTACACGCGCCCGGGTCTTGCGTTCACGACGCTGACCTTGATGGACAGCACCCCGCCTGGTAAGGTGCAGGAGCAGTTCTACCAAGCGCGCAAGAAGGCTGGCGATGAAGTGGCCAACCTGCCGGCAGGCGTGATCGGGCCGCTGATCAACGACGAATATGCCGACGTCACCTTCGCGCTGTTCGCGCTCAAGGCCAAGGGCGAGCCGCAGCGCTTGCTGGCACGCGATGCCGAGACCCTGCGCCAGCGCATCCTGCACGTGCCAGGCGTCAAGAAGGTCAACATCATCGGCGAGCAGCCCGAGCGCATCTTTGTCGAGTTCTCGCACGAGCGTCTGGCCACGCTGGGCGTCAGCCCGCAGGACGTGTTTGCCGCCCTCAACGCGCAAAACGCGTTGAATGCGGCCGGCTCGGTGGAAACGCGCGGGCCACAGGTGTTCATTCGCCTGGATGGCGCGCTCGACAGCCTGCAGAAGATCCGCGACACCCCGTTGGTGGTGCAGGGCCGCACGATGAAATTGTCCGATATCGCCACCGTCGAACGCGGCTACGAAGATCCGTCCACCTTCATGATCCGCAGCGGCGGCGAACCGGCGTTGTTGCTGGGCATCATCATGCGCGATGGCTGGAATGGCCTGGACCTGGGCAAATCGTTCGACGCCGAAGTGGGCGCGATCAATGCCGAGCTGCCGCTGGGCATGAGCCTGAGCAAGGTCACCGACCAGGCCGTCAACATCGATGCATCGGTCGGCGAATTCATGACCAAGTTCTTCGTCGCGTTGCTGGTGGTGATGCTGGTGTGCTTCGTCAGCATGGGCTGGCGCGTGGGCATCGTGGTGGCCGCCGCGGTGCCGCTGACGTTGGCCGCGGTATTCGTGGTGATGCTGGCGACGGGAAAGAACTTCGACCGCATCACGCTTGGCTCCTTGATCCTGGCGCTGGGCCTGTTGGTGGACGACGCCATCATCGCCATCGAGATGATGGTGGTGAAGATGGAAGAAGGCTATAGCCGGGTTGCCGCCTCGGCGTATGCGTGGAGCCATACCGCCGCACCGATGTTGTCCGGCACGCTGGTCACTGCGGTGGGCTTCATGCCGAACGGCTTTGCCGCTTCCACTGCCGGCGAATACACCAGCAACATGTTCTGGATCGTGGGCATTGCGTTGATCGTGTCCTGGGTGGTGGCGGTCGTGTTCACGCCGTACCTGGGCGTGAAGATGCTGCCGGAGATGAAGAAGATCGAAGGCGGCCACGCCGCGATGTACGACACCCCGCGCTACAACCGCTTCCGCGATGCGCTGGCGCGGGTCATTGCGCGCAAGTGGCTGGTGGCAGGCTCGGTGGTGGGCCTGTTCGTGCTGGCGATCCTTGGCATGGGCATCGTCAAGAAGCAGTTCTTCCCGATCTCCGACCGCCCCGAAGTGCTGGTCGAAGTGCAATTGCCGTACGGCACCTCGATCAACCAGACCAGCGCGGCCACGGCCAAGGTGGAAGCGTGGCTGGCCAAGCAGGACGAAGCCAGGATCGTCACCGCCTACATCGGGCAGGGTGCGCCGCGCTTCTTCCTGGCGATGGGGCCGGAGTTGCCGGACCCGTCGTTCGCCAAGATCGTGGTGCGTACCGACGACCAGCACCAACGCGACATCTTGAAGTTGCGGCTGCGTCAGGCCGTCGCCGAAGGCCTGGCCTCCGAAGCGCGCGTGCGCGTGACCCAGCTCACCTTCGGTCCGTACTCGCGCTTTCCGGTGGCGTACCGCGTCAGCGGCCCCGAGCCGCAGGTCGTGCGTGGCATCGCCGGCAAGGTGGAACAGGTCATGCGCGGCAGCCCGATGCTGCGCACCGTCAACACCGATTGGGGTGTCCGCACGCCAACGCTGCATTTCAGCCTGGATCAAGACCGCCTGCAGGCGGTGGGGCTGAGTTCGACCGCGGTCGCCCAGCAGTTGCAGTTCCTGCTCAGCGGCGTGCCGATCACGCTGGTGCGCGAGGATATCCGCAGCGTGCAGGTGGTGGCACGCTCGGCCGGCGATACCCGCCTGGATCCGGCACGCATCGCCGATTTCACCCTGGCCGGCGCCAATGGCCAACGCGTGCCATTGGCGCAGGTGGGCAAGGTGGATATCCGCATGGAAGAGCCGATCATGCGGCGCCGCGACCGCGTGCCGACCATCACGGTGGGCGGCGATGTCGACGACCAACTGCAGCCGCCGGACGTATCGGCGGCGATCAGCAAACAGCTGCAGCCGCTTATCGCCACACTGCCCAGCGGTTATCAAATTACCCAAGCAGGTGCCATCGAGGAATCCGGCAAGGCCACCACTGCGATGCTGCCGCTGTTCCCGATCATGCTGGCGGCCACGTTGCTCATCATCATCCTGCAGGTGCGTTCGATCTCGGCGATGGTGATGGTGTTTCTCACCAGCCCGCTCGGCCTGATCGGTGTGGTGCCGACCTTGATCCTGTTCCAGCAGCCGTTCGGCATCAATGCGCTGGTGGGATTGATTGCACTGTCGGGCATCCTGATGCGCAACACGCTGATCCTGATCGGACAGATCCATCACAACGAAGCCGAGGGTCTGGATCCCTTCCATGCGTTGGTGGAAGCCACCGTGCAGCGTGCGCGTCCGGTGATTCTGACGGCACTGGCGGCGATCCTGGCATTCATTCCACTCACCCATTCCGTGTTCTGGGGCACCTTGGCCTACACGCTGATCGGCGGCACGTTGGCCGGCACCGTGTTGACCCTGGTGTTCCTGCCGGCGATGTATTCGATCTGGTTCAAGATCCGGCCCGATCCCGGCAAAGGGAATAACGCGCCGGCAATTGCCCGGCTGGCATGAAGCACTTCTGTGACGGTGGCCACGGTGCCGTCGCAGCGCAATGTCGCGCTCCATCGTCACCGCCTTCCAGACGCATGCCCTGCAGCCGCACGCGTATCGCCGATGTCTTTGTCTTGATTGAAGGAACCGCAATGCAACAGCAGACCGTTGTGCTGATCACTGGCGTGTCGTCCTGCATTGGCCGTGCCGCCGCAGAACATTTCGCCCGAACCGGCTGCATCGTTTACGGCAGCGTGCGTTGCCTGGCCGGCGCCACACCGTTGACGGCTGTGGAGCTGGTGGAAATGGATATCCGCGATGCCACATCGGTACAGCGTGCGGTCGATGGCATCATCGCCCGCGCGGGCCGCATCGATGTGCTGGTCAACAACGCAGGCGCCAATCTTGTCGGTGCCATCGAAGAAACCAGCGTCGACGAAGCGGCCGCATTATTCGACGTCAACGTACTCGGCATCCTGCGCACCGTGCAGGCCGTGCTGCCGCACATGCGTGCACGCGGCCAGGGCCGCATCGTCAATCTCAGCTCGGTGCTGGGGTTCCTGCCGGCGCCGTACATGGGCGTGTATGCCGCCTCCAAACATGCGGTGGAAGGGCTGTCGGAAACGCTGGATCACGAGCTGCGTCAATTCGGCATTCGCGTGACGCTGGTGGAGCCTGCGTATACGAAAACCAGCCTGGGCAGCAATTCGCCGGCGGCGCAGGCCACCATTGCCGATTACGACCGCGAGCGCGGCGTGGTGGCGCGGGCAGTCACCCACAGCATCGACACCGCGCCGGAACCGCATGGTGTGGCCGCCACCGTGGTGGAGGCGGCGCTGGGCAGGTGGCGCATGCGCCGCACACCCGCCGGGCAGGCTTCGCTGCTGAGCAAGCTGCGCCGGTTCCTGCCCGCCAGCGCGGTGGACGGCAGCCTGCGCAAGCAGCTCGGCTGCGGTGAGATGCGGCGGGACGGGTAGGGCGCCGATGCGGCCGAGAACGCGGCGATTGGGCTGTGCCGCGTGATTGCGTCAGTGCAGGCGCGCATGCCGCCATTTGGCTGTTCTGCAGCGCCACTCGATGCTGGATTCACCGAGGCTGCCGCCTTGGCCTCACAATAGGCGGCCAGTCCCCACCACCGATGTCGCCATGCGCAAGACCTACCAGCTCAACCTCGAAGGCAAGAACCGCGATCGTCTGCTGGAATCCAGCAAGCACGATATCCGCAAGTACATCCGCCGCGAGCGCCGCAAGGAGCTGCCGGCCGGCGCGGACTATTGGGACTTCGACATGCGCTTCGGTGTGGATGAGGCCAATGCCGTGGCACTGCCGCCGGCCGAGCTGATCCGCTCGATCAACGCGCTTGTTGCCGACGGTGGCGAGCAGTTCTTCGTCGAAATCCTGCGCAAGCCGGGCAAGCGCACGCCACGCGCAGAGAGCGATCATGCGCTCGGTGATGGCGAGCTGGATTTCGAGCAGGATTGAGGCTTTCGTCGCCACCGCGCGGCATACCGCCCGATGGCGACGCGTTTCATCTCGTGGCTGCGAGCCGTTGCCGCAGCCACCTGACCCTCCACCACCGTCCAGACCGTTACCGGCCGACGACGCGTAGCGCGTGATCTGCGCTGTATCGGACGGATGAAGCGCTTGCTGTGCCGGTTATGGTACGGCGCGCACGTCGGCTGCAGTGTCGCGATCTTGGGCATGCGCTCGGGCCGCTGGCGATCGCGTGCGCAGCCGCCCGCCTGCTTGCGCGAGATGGCGGCCAGTGCCGCGAGCACGCATCGGCCCGGGTGAGCCGTGCACAACCGGTTGATGGTGTGCTTGTGCCGTGTTGTGGCCGTGCTCAGTGCGGTCTGTCAGCCTGCGCCTGCGCCGCGGCGCGCAGTTTGTCCTTCTTGCTCGGTCGCTAGCCCTTGATGCCGCCGTTGTCATTCGGTGCACGCATCGCTGCGCCGGGCGCAGTGTCGGAGGCAGGCGCCTCGACCGGGATCGGCTCGAAACCTTCGATCACACTGGTCGGCACGCGCAGACCCTGGCGTTTCTCGATCAACCGCCACTGCTGGGCGCTGTCTGCCGTGACGAAGCTGATCGCCACGCCGCTGGCACCGGCGCGTGCGGTGCGGCCGATGCGGTGGGTGTAGTCGACAGTGGAACGGGGCAGATCGTAATTGAGCACCGCCGGCAAGGCGTCGATATCGATGCCGCGTCCGGCCAGGTCGGTGGCGACCAGCACCTGCACGTCCGCCTGTTTGAAGGCGCGTAGCGTGCGTTCGCGGCGGCCCTGGCTCAATTCGCCGTGCAGCGGCAAGGCGGCGATGCCGGTCTTGCTCAATTTCTCGGCAACCTTCTCGGCGCTGTGGCGGCTGGCGACGAAGACCAGCAGTTGCGGCCACGCGTGTTCCAGTAGCAGGTGACGTAGCAGCTGCGTGCGCTGGCCGGCATCCACTGCGATGGCGCGTTGCGCGATCGCCGGTGCCTGTTCGGGCGTGGCGTCGATGGTGATGCGCAACGGGTCGCGCAGGCGACGCTTGGCCAGCGACGCGATGGCGGGCGGAAAGGTGGCTGAAAACAGCACGGTCTGCCGCTGCGCGGGCAGCAAGGCCAGGATGCGATCGAGTTCGGCACCGAAGCCCAGCTCGAGCAGGCGGTCGGCTTCGTCCAGCACCAGCGTGGTCACCTCGCTCAGGCGCAGCGCGTTGTGCTCGACCAGATCCAGCAGCCGGCCGGGCGTGGCCACCACGATGTCGGCGCCACCGCGTAGCGCCAGCAGCTGTGGATTGATCGAACTGCCGCCGGTGACGACCACGCTCTTCAGGCGACGCGGCAGATGCGCGGCCAGCTGGCGCAGCGTGTCCTCCACCTGCGCGGCGAGTTCGCGCGTGGGCACCAGCACCAGCGTGCCGAGTACGCGCGGGGCGGTGTCGGGCGCCAGGCAGCGCTGCTGCAGCAGCGGCAGCGCATAGGCCAGGGTCTTGCCCGAGCCGGTCTGCGCCATCGCAATCAGATCGCGCCCAGCCAGCATCGGCGGGATCGCCTGCTGCTGGATGGGTGTGGGTGTGCGCAGACCGGCCTTGGCCAGCGCGGTATCGAAGAACGGCTGCAGCTGCGGCGACAGCGAGAGATCGGAAAATGACATGCACCGATTATCCAGGCATTCGTACTGCAATGATCGGTGGTACGTCACGCGAGGCTGCTGCCCAGCATCGCGTTGATCATCCGCGGCGGCACGGTGGCACCCGCCGCCATGTCGGGAAGCACGGCGACATTGATCGATGGGCGGGTAAATCGAAAAGAGCGAATCAGTGCGTCATTGGGCGCCAGGGCGTCGTGTACTGCCCATAAACAAGTACCGACCATCTCGACAGGCCCTTGCGCACCTACGCTGAGCTGGTCGAGGGGGCGATGCTCTCACCGCCCGCGGGACATGCCATGAACCCGTCCATGGGGCTCGATGGCGTATCCATGCCGCCCTACGACCACATCATCGGCGAGGGCACCGCACCCGCCAAGGTGTTCGTGTGGCGATGGAAATACAAGGCCGGCTGCGCCCACCTGGCGGTGAGCGCAGTCGTTCGTGAGCCGCGCCGCTTAATTCGCCAACGCCAGATCGTCCAGCAAGGCGCGCAGGAAGCGCGCTGCTTCACCGCCGGTGGCGGCGCGATGATCGAAGGTCAGCGACAGCGGCATCACCTTGTGGGTTTCCACCCCGCCCATCACCGGGGTGAGCTGGTAGCGCGCGCGGCCGGCGGCCACGATCGCCACGCAGGGCGGCACCACCACCGGGGTGGCGTAGCGGCCGGCAAACATGCCGAAGTTGGACAATGAGATGGTGTAGCCGCTCAGTTCGGACGCGGCGATGCTGCGGCTTTCCACCTGCTGGCGCAGCCGGTTGACGCCTTCGCGGATGCCATGCGCGTCCAGCATGTCGGCGTTGCGCAACGCCGGCACGAACAAGCCTTCCTCGGTATCCACGGCAATGCCGATGTCGACCTGGTGGTGCAGGGTGCGGCTGAGGGCATCGCCGTCGAACCAGGCATTGAGTGCGGGCACCGCCTGGCAAGCGCGCACGATGCCACGCACCAGACGCACGGTGACATCGTTGCCGGGCTGCCAGGCGTGCAGATCGGCATCGTCGTTGAGCGTGGTCGGCACCACCTTGGTGTGTGCATCGGCCATCACGCGTGCCATGTTGCGACGCACGCCCCTGAGCTGTTCGGGTTGGCCTTTGGCGGTGATGCCGGGCGACTGGGTGCGCATCGGCTTGCCGCTGGCCGAGAGCGGCGAGCGGGCAGTGGCGCCATCATCCGCCTTGCGGGCACCTTCTCCCGCCGGCGGGAGAAGGGCCGCTGTTGCGTGGCGATCCCTGCCGTCGGCAGTGATCCCCGCGGCTCTCGCACCGTCACCGATCGGACCACCTCTCCCGCTGGCGGGAGAGGTCGGCGCGCCCTGCACGCCGGGTGAGGGCTGCGCGGTGCCGGCGGCCGCTGCCTGCTTGACGTCTGCCAGCGTGACCGTGCCGTCCGGCCCGGTGGCGCGCACCTGTGCCAGCTCCACGCGCAACTTGCGCGCCAGCGCGCGCACCACCGGCATGGCGCGCACGCCGCCGACGGCGATGGCCTGCTCGCTCTGCACGGCGTTGGAGCTCTGCATTGCGCCGACCACGGTGCCGGCATCGTCGCGATCGCCATTGCCTTGGCTGTCGCCAGCATCGGCATCGGCAATCTCGCCGCCGTTGTCGGAGGCGACCACGCGCGCAGTGGGGCCGGCCGCACTGTCGCCGGTGCTGGGTGTGGGGGAGTGCGTCGGCGCCGGACCGTGTGCGTGACCGGTGTCCTGGCCATCGGCACGCTGCGGCTGCGAGGCATCCAGCGCGAACTGCGCCAGCACCGAGCCGGTCACGATCACATCCCCGGCAGCGCCGGCGAGCTTGACCACGGTGCCGGAAAACGGCGAGGGCACTTCGACCACCGCCTTGGCGGTTTCCATCGACACCAGCGGGTCGTCCAGGCGCACGGTGTCGCCCTCCTTGACGAACCATTCAACGATGGTGGCGTCGGGCAGGCCTTCGCCCAGGTCGGGCAGGTGGAAATTCTTGTTGTCGCTCATGGCAGATTCTCTTGCGCGGCAGGCAGCTGCGGCGTGGTGTCGTCGAGGAGTTCAAGGTCGGCGGCCGGCAGCCAGCCCTGCGTGCCGTCGGCACGCTCGGACCACCACCAGCCACCGTGTTCGTGATGCAGCAACACGTCCTCGCCTGTCTGGGCATCGAGTTCGCGTGCGTCGTAGTCGCGCAGGGCTTCGGCGCGGCCGTCCCCCAACGGGCGCAACCATGCCAACGGTGCCCAACCGGCGCGGCCGCTATCGGTCGTGACCCAGGCAAACGCCGGCCATTCTTCGTCGCGCACCCCTAAGCCGACCTGCTGGCCTGCCTGGAAGCGGACCGGGTTGGCGTAGGCGGCGCGATGGTCGCAAAGCAGACGGGCGCGCATATCAGCCGGCAGCCACCGCGCGACGTGCCGCGCTGACGATGCGCTCCACGCTCGGCAGGAACTTCATTTCCAGCCGGAACAGCGGGATATGCGTGTCGTAACCGGTAACGCGTTCGACCGGCGCCACCAGGTCGTACATCGACTGCTCGGCCAGGCGCGCGGCGATTTCCGCGCCGAAACCGGCGGTGCGCGGAGCTTCCTGCACGATCACGCAGCGGCCGGTCTTTGCGACCGATTCGGCGATGCTGTCGAAGTCCAGCGGGCGCAACGTGGCCACGTCGATGACTTCGGCACTGATGCCTTCGCCGGCGAGTTTGTCGGCCGCTTCCAGCGCTTCTTTCACCTGCGCGCCCCAGGTCACCAGGGTGACATCGGTGCCATCGCGCAACACGAAGCACACATCCAGCGGCAGCGCTTGCCCATCGTTGGCCACCACTTCCTTGTACTGGCGGTAGATGCGCTTGGGCTCCATGTAGATCACCGGATCCGGGTCGCGGATCGCGGCCAGCAGCAGGCCGTAGGCGCGCTGCGGCGAGGACGGCAACACCACGCGCAGGCCCGGCACGTTGGTGAAGATGGCTTCGTTGGCTTCGCTGTGATGTTCCGGCGCGCGGATGCCGCCGCCCCACGGCACGCGCAGCACCATCGGGCAATGCAGGCGGCCGCGGGTGCGGTTGCGCAGGCGGGCGGCGTGGCAGATCAGATGGTCGACCATCGGATACACGAAGCCGTCGAACTGCGCTTCGGCGACCGGCTTCATGCCTTGCGCGGCCAGCCCGACGCTCAGCCCGGCGATGGTGGTTTCGTCCAGCGGCGTATCCAGCACGCGGTCGCTGCCGAAGCGTTGCTGCAGGCCGGCGGTGGCGCGGAACACCCCGCCGTTTACGCCGACATCCTCGCCCAGCACCAGTACCGCAGGGTCGTGTTCCAGCTCCCAGGCCAAGGCCTGGGTGATGGCTTCGATCAGGGTGATGGGCGAACTCATGGCGATCTCTCCGCGCGTTGCCGCAGCGTTGTAAGGGGCACTGGCGTGCTGCGAGGTGTCTGCGGACACATGCTTGAGCTCATCCATGGCGCGACTCCAGTGCCATCACTTCGGCGCGCTGTGCCAGCAACTCGGCCGGCGGGTCGCCGTAGAGATAATCGAACATCGCTTCGACCGGCTGCACCGGCGTGTTGAGATAGGCGTTGACCTCCTCGTCCACGCGCGCGCTGCATTCGGCCTTCCAGGCGTCTTCCTGCGCCTCGTCCCACAGGCCCTGCGCGGTGAGATAGCGGCGCAGGCGCAGCAGCGGTTCGCGCGCCCAGCCCTGCTTGACCTCTTCTTCGCCGCGGTAGCGCCGCGCATCGTCGGCGGTGGTGTGGTCGGACAGGCGATAGGTCAAAAACTCGATCACCGTGCCGCCCTCGCCGGCCAGCGCACGCACGCGTGCCTGACGCATGGCTTCGAGCACGGCAACCAGGTCGTTGCCGTCCACCTGCAGGCAATGCAGGCCGCCGGCCAGGCCCTTCTGCGCAAGCGTCTGCGCGCCGGTCTGCGCCGAGCGCGGCACCGAGATCGCCCAGCCATTGTTGATCACGCACAGGATCAGCGGCAGCTTGTAGGCGCCGGCCGAATTGAGCGCGGCATAGAAGTCGGTCTTGGAGCTGCCACCGTCGCCGCAGCAGGCCACCGCAACGTGCTGCTTGCCCTGCAGCTTGAACGACAGCGCCGAGCCGGCTGCGTGCAGGCATTGGGTGGAAATCGGGACGCAGATCGGGAAGTCGATCGCCGCATCGGCATCGCGCGGATAGTCGCTGCCGCGCTCGTCGCCGCCCCAGTACAGCAGCACATCGCGCGGGCGCACGCCGCGTTCGAACATGGTGCCGTATTCGCGATAGCTGGGTGCGAACACATCGCCGCTGCGCATCGAAGCGCCGATCCCCACATGCGTGGCCTCGTGGCCGATGCAGGCCGCGTAGGTGCCCAGCTTGCCGGTGCGCTGCAGGGCCACCGATTTGCTGTCGAAGGTGCGCACGAACAACATGCGCTTGAACAGGGCGAGCAGCTGTTGCGGGTTGGCGGCGTCGGCCGGAAGGTCGTCGCGGACCCATTGGCCGTCCGCGTCCATGTAGTGCAGATAGTCGATCTGGAACTGCGCGGCTACGCTCATTGCGACGACACCTTCATCAAGAAGTTTCAAATGATATGAGTTGCCATGTTAAGGACGGCGAAGCAAAACGCTGTCCTGCACCGCAGCAGACGATCATGCTGGCTTGCACAAAAAAAAGGCGCGGACCGAGCCGCGCCCTTTGTCGCAGTAGAGAACTGCGACGTGTTGCACTGCGATTAGCGGCGCCCATCACCTCCGCCGATCGGCGTCACGATCAGCGCAGTGTTGTCGGCCGGATTGGCATCGGGCGAACTGGACGTCGCCGTGGCCTGTACCCGCACCGCGCCTTCGGCCGGGATCGGCTTGGCAGCGACGGTCAGCTGGAAGGCAGCCTGCGCGCCGGGCAGTACCACCGCAGCCGTGCTGCACACGAAGCGGGCACGACGCAGCGACTGCACCTGCTTGTCGCAGCGCCAGCCCGGCGGTGGCACCAGCAGCGACAACGCCGACACCGTGTTGCCTTCGATCACCAGGCTGGGACGCTGCGCCGGTGCGGCGCCGACATTGCCCACCAGCACGCGGTAGGTGGCGTTGAAGGCGGTGGTCGGCAGGCTGCTTGGGCCGTCCAAACGTACCGCCAGGTCGCTGCGGGGTTGCGCCTGTACGGCCACGCTGGCCGCATCGGTGTCGTTGCTCGACTGCGGATCGGGCGTTTGCGAAGCCACCGATGCGGCCAGGGTCAACGTCCGTCCGGCCAACGCCGCACCAGCCTCCACCTGCGCTGAGAAATTCTGCGCGTTACCGGCTGCCAACGATGCAATGGTGCAGGTGACCACCGTCTGGGTGCCGGTCTGCGGCGGTTGGCAGACCCAGCCAGGTGCTGCGGTGACGCGTGGGCTCACGGCGGCATCGAACGCCAAGGCAACCGCAGCGAACGCCGCACTGTCGGGGCCGCGGTTTTCGACGTCCACACTGAAGTCGATGCGCTCGCCTTCGACGACCTGATCACGCGCAGCAGTCACTGCCACACCCAGGTCCGCATTGACCTGCTTGCGCATGCGCAACAGCACCACGGTGGGATCGTGGTCGGACAACCGCGTCGGTGTATTGGCATCGTTGCGCGCGGTGCCGGGGAAGTCGGCATTGATGCGCGCATGGCCCACCGACAACGAGGCGATCTGCGGCGCGCGCATCAGTGCCTCGTTGGCCAGGATGTGATCCAGCGACTGCACGTTGCCGTCGAACGCGTACGAGTAGCTCTGATCGGGCGTGTTGAACCAGGTCAGGTCGGTGTAATCCGGGTTGACCAGATCGGCGCCATCGCCGCTCACCACGGTCTGCGCATCCGGCGCCGGTTTGCCGGTGACCGTGCCCATTGCATCCACATAGCCGTCGTTGAATTCGAAGGCGTTGAAGTCGCCCATCACCAGCACTTTTTCGTCAGGATTCAGTTGCTGACGGGTCTGCAGCAGACGCGCCAGATACTCGGCCTGCGCCTGACGTTTGGCGCGGATGCGGGTGCCGGCGGCATCGTCGGTCTCGGCGCCGTTGAGCGAACGCTGGTGCACCACGATGGCGGTCAGCGGCAGCGTGCGGCCATCGGCCTGATGCACGTTGGCGGTGAGCACCAGCGGCGGGCGGTCGTTGAGCAGACTCACGCCGCCGGCCGGCTCGGTCCAGGTCGCGGTCTTGCCTTCCTGGGCGATCGAGAGCACTTCCACCCGCGGCACGCCGCCAGCGATGTCTGCGGTCTTGACCAGGAAGCCTACGTCGATACCGCCAACGTCATTGCCTTCCTGCAGGTACGCCACGTACCTGGGATCCTGCTGGCCGGCGGCCACCGCATCGGCGTTGACGCGCGCGGCCAGGGTCTGCAGCACGCTGAGGTTTTCCACCTCCACCGTGCCCAGGATGTCGGGCGTGTGCAGGTAGTTGCGGATCGCCAGCGAGGCCTTGTTGAGGCGGGCCTGGAAGGCGGCCGGCGTCAGCACCGGTTCGCCGATGGCCGGGTCGTTCTGGTCGTCGAAGAAGCGCTCCATGTTGTAGGTCGCCACGGCCACATCGTCGGCCTGCGGCATCGGTGCGGGGCGTGGTTGGTCGGCACCGTTGCAGCTCACCTGCGGGGTACGTTCCGGGTAAAGCGTGTAGCGGCGGAAGCTGTAATCCAGTGGGCCGACCACGTTGAGGACCTGGCAGCCGGAGGCCAGGTCCAGCCGCTCGGCGCCGACGCCGGCGCTGCCGACCGCGATCACTTCGGGGTTGGTATTCCAGCGCGGTACCCCGGCAGGCGAGCCGGCCGGCAGCGGGTCGGGCAATTGCACGCCCGGCTCGCGGAAGGCGCGTGGCACGCCGGTGACCACGGCATGGAACACGCTATTGCTGGTCGCCGTGGCATTGGTCTCGTTGACGCTGCCGCCGGTGGGGGTATTGACGGTGAGGCTGGCGGCGGCCACGCGCATGCCTTCCAGCGCTTCGAGTTGGTCGTAGGCACCGTTGGGGTTGGGGAAGTTCGCGCTCAACGCCACCGGCATCGGCAACGGGTTGCCGGTGGAATCGGCCAGCACGCTGACGCTGCCGCCGATCTCGGTCAGCGGTGGCTGGGTCGGGTCGGCGGTGGGCACGTATTCGATGACCGTGCCCTGCACGCGCACCCGGTTGCCGATGGCGGCCGCCTCCGGCGGTGCGCTGCCGGTGTAGACGTACACGCCTTCGGAGGTGGACGGGTCGGCGTCGGCTTCGCTATCGGGCGCCTGCAGGAAGAACCCGGCGCTGCGGCGAGCGGTCACGATGCCCGACGTGGCGACCACCTGGCCCTCCAGCGGCGAACGTGCGCCCTTGCCCTGGATGGCGTGGATCGGCAGCAGGCTGAAGTCGTCGTTGAGGATGGTGCCGGTCGCACTCAGCGTGGCCGGCAGTGCGCCGGTGACCCCGCTGATCTGCAGGCTGAAGCTTTCATCCGGCTCGGGCGTGGTGTCGCCCAGGACATCGACGGAGATGGTGGCGCTGCGTTCGCCAGCGGCGATGCGCAGGGTGGTGGCGGGCAGGGCGATGTAGTCGCTGCCGGCGGTGGCGGTGCCATCGACAGTGGCGGCGGTGAAGCTCACCCCGTCCGCACCGGCCGGCTGGCTCAGGCTCAGCGTGAACACGAAGCTACGGGTGCCGGTATTGCCTTCGGCCTGGCTGACATCGGCCAGCGTGGCGACCGGCTGGCTGCCGCCGCTGCACAGGCGCGCGGGGCTGGCGGCATTGCGCGGGGCCGGCGCGCCGGTGGCGAAATCGGCCGCGTTGTTGTCGGTATCGGTGCACCCGTCGTTGCCGCGCAGCACCGCCAGCGTGTTGCTGGGGGCGGGCGTGGGCGCATTGCCTTCGGCGCAGCTGGCGGTGCTGCCGTAGCCGACCAGGTCGGCATTGCCGGTGGGGCAGGTGCCGCTCAGCGCGGAGGTGCTATTGCTCAGCGCCACCTTGCCGGCGGTGCCGCTCATGGCCAGCGTGCCGGTGGCATCGGGTGTGGGCAGCGCCACGCTGCCGCCGCTGCCATCGGCCTGCTTGATCAGGTAATAGCCGCCGGCCGGCACAGTGCCCGCCAACGCAGTGACCTGCCAGCTGCTGCCGGCGGCCGAGGCGTATTGCACCGACCAGCCATCCAGGCTGACCGGGGTGCTGCCAATGTTGTGCAGCTCGATGAAATCGCTGCGGAGGGTGGCGCCACTATTGCCGCCACCGCCGTAGACCTGGCTGATGACGACCTGGGCATTGGCGTGGCCGGCCATGGCCAGCGCACACAAAAATACGGCTGCACGACGCTGCAACACATGCATGAGATGAGAGTCCCCTGATCCTTGAGACGTGAAACGCTCCCCTGGTCCGGCCACGTCCCTGGCCGGCAGCGCCGTTCGATTCTGCATGAATTTGCAGACCTAGGTTGACGATATGGTGACAGCTGCGCAGTGGTTGAGACCGCAGCGCGCGCCTGCTGAGTGGTTCAGAGGTGAAAGAAGCGGGCCCGACGCTGGGACCTGGGTGGGCCGCTGGTGCATGCGGATTTTCTACGAGGCACCTGCGCAGGTATCTCGCGGGCCCCGATCCCCTCAGGCAATCCCGCCGGGGCTGCAAGCAGCCAGGCAGGGCCGGCGATGGCGTGGCCGAATACGCTTCGCCATCCGCCATCCGCCATCCGCCATCCGCCATCCGCCATCCGCCAATCCCGAATCCCGAATCCCGAATCCCGAATCCCCGCCGCTGCGCTACCCTGCGTGGCCCGATCTTCAGCGCGATGCCATGCCCGTCGACAAGAACCTGCGTGACCTGGAACCTGGCATCCACACCGACCTGGAGGGGCGGCTGACCTACGGTGGCTATCTGCGGCTGGACCAACTGCTGTCTGCGCAGCAGCCGCTGTCCGAGCCGGCGCATCACGATGAAATGCTGTTCATCATCCAGCATCAGACCTCCGAGCTGTGGCTGAAGCTGCTGGCGCACGAGTTGCGCGCGGCCATCGCGCACCTGCAGCGCGACGAGGTCTGGCAATGCCGCAAGGTGCTGGCGCGCAGCAAGCAGGTACTGCGGCAACTGACCGAGCAGTGGTCGGTGCTGGAAACGCTCACCCCGAGCGAATACATGGGGTTTCGCGATGTGCTGGGGCCTTCGTCGGGCTTCCAGTCGCTGCAATACCGCTACATCGAGTTCCTGCTCGGCAACAAGAACCCGCAGATGCTGCAGGTGTTCGCCTACGACCCGCACGGCCAGGCGCGGCTGCGCGAGGCGCTGGAAGCACCCAGCCTGTACGAGGAGTTCCTGCGCTATCTGGCGCGCTTCGAACACGCAATTCCGGCGCACTACCAGGCCCGCGACTGGACCGCCGCACACGTGGCCGACGACAACCTGCGGCCGGTCTTCGAGCGCATCTACGAAAACACCGACCGTTACTGGCGCGAGTACGCGCTGTGCGAGGACCTGGTGGATGTGGAAACCCAGTTCCAGCTGTGGCGCTTCCGCCACATGCGCACGGTGATGCGGGTGATCGGCTTCAAGCGCGGCACCGGCGGCTCCAGCGGCGTCGGCTTCCTGCAGCAGGCGCTGGCACTGACGTTTTTCCCGGAACTGTTCGACGTGCGCACCTCGGTGGGCGTGGACGGCCGCCCCCCGCAAGGCGCGCCGGATGCCGCGCAGGGCTGAGCAAGACGAAGAGTGCGCGAGGGCAAGACAAGCGCACTCAAGCGCTTCTCCTTTCGGAAGAGGGCTGGAGCGATCTCGTGCCGGTCCGTGGGTGCCCCAGCACGCGGTCAAATCCCGCCAACTCCACCCACGGTCATCAGGCAGCTGACTCCGGCGAATTTGACGCGTACATGACGTCTAAGTGATCCTCGCGCGTCGCCCGGGCTCGCCTCGGTGCACCCAGCCATCACTGAATACGCAAGGGACCTCTATGAGCGTTGACGCGACCGCGCCGACATCCGCCTCCACACCGCCCCAGCCACCGGCGCCCCCCGAGTTCCTCACGTTGCTCGGCCACCCGCGGCCGTTGTGGTTGCTGTTCATGACCGAATTCTGGGAACGCTTCGCGTTCTACGGCATTCGCTGGGCGCTGGTGCTGTACATCGTGGCGCAGTTCTTCAATGGCGATGCCACCGGCCAGGCGCCGGCAGGGCGGACCTATGGCGCCTACCTGGCGCTGGTGTATGCGGCGGCGATCTTCGGCGGTTACGTGGCCGACCGCGTGCTCGGTTACCAGCGCTCGATCCTGGTCGGGGCCGCGGTCATGGCGACCGGCCTGTTCCTGATCGCCATTCCCGACCCCACCATGTTCGAGATCGGCCTGGCCACCGTGGTGGTCGGCAACGGCTTGTTCAAACCGAACATTTCCACCATGGTCGGCAAGCTGTATTCGGTGGCCGATCCGCGCCGCGACAGCGGCTTCACCATCTTCTACATGGGCATCAACCTGGGCGCGATGATCTCGCCGGTGTTGACCCAGTTGCTGGCCGAAAAGGTGTTCGGCACTGAAGTCATGCCGTCCTACAAGATGGTGTTCATGGCCTCCGGCGTGGGCATGCTGATCAGCCTGGTGTGGTTCTGGTTCGGCCGCGTCCAGCTCAAGGGCATCGGCGCCCCGGCGCCGAACGCGCAGGGCATGGGCCGTGTGCTGATGGTGCTGGTGGGCTGCCTGCTGGCGATTCCGGGCGTGTACTTCCTGCTCGCGGTCGGTGCGGATGTGTTGCAGATCGTGCTGACGGTGCTGTTCATCGGCCTGTCGGTGATGCTGCTGGTGGAAGGCATCCGCGAAGGCAAGGTGCAGCGCGACAAGGTGATCGCGATGCTGATCATCTTCGCCTTCAACGTGTTGTTCTGGATGTTCTTCGAACAGGCCGGCAGCTCGTTCACCTTCCTGGCCGACAATATCGTCAACCGCAACTTCGGCAGCTGGACCTTCCCCACCGCGTGGTTCCAGTCGGTGAACTCCATCGCCATCATTGCGCTGGCACCGGTCATCGCCTGGATCTGGGTCAAGTCCGGCCGCTTCAATCCCTCGATTCCGCGCAAGTTCGGCCTGGGCCTGCTGTTCAACGGCCTGGCCTTCCTGCTGCTGATGTTTGCGCTGTCCAGCTTGGTCAACGACGCCGGCAAGATCCCGTTCTGGACCTTGTTCATGGTCTACGTCATCCAGTCGGTCGGCGAACTGTGCCTGTCGCCGATCGGCCTGTCGATGGTGACCAAGCTGGCCCCGGTACGCCTGGTCGGTTTCGGCATGGGTGGCTGGTTTTTGTCCACCGGCATCGGCAACAACCTGTCGGGCATTTTCGCCGGCCATGTCAGCGGAAACGAAGGCATGAGCGTGTCCTCGGCGCTGGGTGGGTATACGTTCGGGTTCTGGGCGCTGGTGGGCGCCGGCGCGTTGCTGTTCCTGATCGCGCCGCTGATCAATAAATTGATGCATGGTGTGAAGTGAGGAGAACAGCGATGCCGATCAAGCCCCTTGTCTGTGGCCTGCTGCTGACCGGTCTGTTGAGCGCCTGCGGGCAGACCAGCAGCCCGCAGGACGCGCCGAAGCCGTTGGATACCTCGATGCAGAAGCCGCCCAGCGCCGATCCCAGTCAGCCGGTGTCCTCGGGCAATACGCCGACCGCGGCCGACATCGCTGCGGCTGCCGCGCTCAACGCGCAATACGACCCCTCGCGCGATCCGGCGGCCGATCTGGAGACGGCCAAGGTCGAGGCCAAGCGCGGCGGCAAGCGTATCGTGCTCAACGTCGGCAATGCCGCCTGTGAGCCCTGCAAGGCGCTGGACGAGTTGATGGGCGGCGATGCCGAGCTGCGCAGCTTCCGCGACGCGCACTTCGTGGTGGTCAAGGTCAACCGCGATGCGGCCAACGAGAACGCTGCCTTCCTGTCGGCGTTCGCCCAGCTCAACGACGCCCCGTCGCTGCTGGTACTGGATAGCGACGGCAAGCTGCTGACCACGCAGTCCGGCCCGGAGTTGCGCAAGGGCGAGGGCTTCGACCGCAAGAAGCTGTTCGACTTCCTCAAGCAGTGGGCGCCACCGCAGGCCTGATGCTGCGCGAACGCGTCAAGCAAAAACCCCCGCACTGCTGCGGGGGTTTTTGTTTTGCATCGTGCCGATGGTGATCGCCTGGCGCGCACGCGGCCAGTCTTCTCTTTGACGAGCGCTGCCTTGGCCTGACGTATTGAGGTCTTGCTGGCGACGGCAGCGCACACCGGCGCGTAACGTCCTGCCGCATTGCAACTGGATCAGATCCTGCGCAGCACCAAGGCACCACGCGTTCGCTCCCAGCGTGCGCTGCTCAGTCCTTGCTGGCCATGCGCGGCAGCCCGTCCTTGGCCAGCCGGTCGATCAGCTTTTCCAGGACCTGCTGTTCTTCGGCGCTGAACACCGACATCAACCGTTGTTCCATCTCGTTGACCAGCGGCGCAACGGTCTCGTAGACCTGTCGCCCGGCCGGCGACAACGCCAGCATCGAGCGGCGGCGATCGTCGCCGTGGGTCTCGCGGCGGATGAAGCCGCGCTCCAGCAGGCGCGCCACGGCGCGGCTGACCGCGACCTTGTCCATCGCCGTGCGGTCGGAGACCTCACTGGCCGACGAACCCGGGTATAGCGCCAGGATCGTGATCACCCGCCACTCGGGAATCGCCATGCCGTAACGATCACCGTATACCTTGGCAATGTTGCCGCTGATACGGTTGGACAGCACGCTCAGGCGATACGGCAGGAACTGCTCGAGGTTGAGCAGCACGGGATGTTGCGGCGGGTGGGGGCTGTCGAGATCGCTCATGTTGCACTGTGTCTTGATTTTGGTTTCATTTGCAACTACAAACCGAGGGTGGCCTGCGCATTCTCGCGGGTCTTCTGCTACTCCGCATAGCCCTGCGGCCCCCAAGCGTGGAGAAACGAAGATGAGCGCACAACCGAACACCACTGCAGCCCGCCCGGATCCGGGCATGCAGGTCACCACCTTCGACAATCCGATGGGCATCGACGGCTTCGAATTCGTCGAATTTGCCGCACCGGCCGGCCAGGGCGAGCAACTGCACGATTATTTCCGCAAGATGGGCTTCAGCGCGGTGCTGCGTCACCGCAGCCGCCCCATTACCGTCTATCGCCAGGGCGGGGTCAACTTCCTGCTCAACGAAGATCCCGATTCGTTCGCTGCCGATTTCGCCGCCGCGCACGGCCCCTGCGCCTGCGGCTTTGCCATCCGCTTCCGCACCCCGTCCGAGACCGTGCTGCAGACGGTGCTGGGCAACGGCGGCGAAGCCGTGCAGAACAAGCCCGACACCCGCGCGGTCCCGGCGCCGGTGGTCAAGGGGATCGGCGATTGCATGCTGTACCTGGTGGACCGTTACGGCGGGGCCGGCAGCATCTACGACGCCGATTTCGAGCCGATCGACGGTGCCGACCAGCACCCGGCCGGCTTCGGACTGACCTTCATCGACCACCTGACCCACAACCTGTATTTCGGCAACATGCAGCGCTGGTCGGACTATTACGAGCGCCTGTTCAACTTCCGCGAGATCCGCTATTTCGACATCAAGGGCGCCAAGACCGGCCTGGTGTCCAAGGCGATGACCGCGCCGGACGGCATCGTGCGCATCCCGCTCAACGAATCCTCCGACCCCAAGAGCCAGATCAACGAGTATCTTGATGCGTACCAGGGCGAAGGTATCCAGCACATCGCCTGTTTTACCGACGACATCTACACCAGCGTGGAAAAGATGCGCGCCGCCGGCATGAGTTTCCTGGATACGCTGGACACGTATTTCGATGTAGTGGACCTGCGCATCCCCGCGCATGGCGAAGATGTCGAACGCCTGCGCCGCAACAAGATCCTGATCGACGCAGACCCCGATACCAAACAGCGCAAGCTGCTGCAGATCTTCACCACCAACTGCATCGGCCCGATCTTCTTCGAGATCATCCAGCGCAAGGGAAACGAAGGCTTTGGCGAAGGCAATTTCCAGGCGCTGTTCGAAAGCATCGAGCGCGATCAGATGAAGCGTGGGGTGCTTTGAGGGCGGGAATTGGTGATTCGGGATTCGGGATTTGCTGAAGGCAATACGTCCAAGCGCCACATCATCGGGACCGAGTTGTCTGACACCGCATGCCAAGATGAACTCATGCAGTCAAAGCCCCTCTCCCGGTGGGAGAGGGACTTGAACATTGCGCTTCTCTATATCGCACCTTCCGTCACGGTGGTGCCACAACCGAAGAGCCCACGCCCATGCATGACCAGACTTCCTACATGACCGGCTTCGGCAATGAGTTCGCAACCGAGGCGGTGGCCGGCAGTCTACCGGTCGGGCAGAACTCACCGCAGCGCGTGGCGCATGGCCTGTACGCCGAGCAGTTTTCCGGCACTGCGTTCACCGCGCCACGCGGCGAGAATCGGCGCAGCTGGCTGTATCGCATTCGCCCTGCCGCGGTGCATGGCAGCTTCTCGCTGCTCGAGCAGTCGCACTTCCACAACGATTTCGGCGCGGGCCCGGTGCCGCCGGATCAGTTGCGCTGGAGCCCATTGCCACTGCCGTCGGTGCCCACCGATTTTGTCGACGGCCTCTACACCATGGCCGGCAATGGCGGGCCCGAAGCGATGTCCGGCGTTGGCGTGCATGTTTATGCGGCCAACGCCTCCATGCAGGATCGCTTCTTCTACGACGCCGACGGCGAGCTGCTGCTGGTGCCGCAGCAGGGCCGGCTGCGCGTGCATACCGAGCTGGGCGTGCTGGCGCTGGAACCGCAGCAGATTGGTGTGATTCCACGCGGCATGCGCTTTCGCGTCGAGTTGCTGGACGACACCGCGTGCGGCTATGTGTGCGAAAACTTTGGCGGGCTGCTGCGCCTGCCCGATCTGGGGCCGATCGGCGCCAATGGCCTGGCCAATCCGCGCGATTTCGAAACGCCGCACGCCGCCTTCGAACGACGCGAAGGCACGTTCGAACTGGTGGCCAAATTCCAGGGCCATCTATGGCGTGCCGACATCGGTCACTCGCCGCTGGATGTCGTCGCCTGGCACGGCAATTACGCGCCCTACCGTTATGACCTGCGTCGCTTCAACACCATCGGCTCGATCAGTTTCGATCATCCCGATCCCAGCATCTTCACCGTGCTGACCTCGCCCAGCGACACGCACGGGACTGCGAACATGGATTTTGCGATTTTCCCGCCGCGTTGGCTGGTGGCACAGCACACCTTCCGCCCGCCGTGGTTCCATCGCAACGTCGCCAGCGAATTCATGGGCCTGGTGCATGGCGTCTACGATGCCAAGGCCGAAGGCTTCGCGCCCGGTGGCGCCTCGTTGCATAACTGCATGAGCGGGCACGGCCCGGATGCGGCCACTTTCGACAAGGCTTCACAGGCAGATCTCACGCGCCCGGACGTGATCGCCGACACCATGGCCTTCATGTTCGAAACGCGTGCGGTGTTGCGCCCTACGCAGCAGGCATTGAATGCCACCCATCGGCAAGCCGATTACCAACAGTGCTGGTCCGGACTGCGCGCTGCATTTCAACCGTCCACGACGGAAGACGCGAAGTAGCGCGCAACCAAAATCTCGTAAGCGATTGTCGGGTGGTGCGGACGTTGCTCAGGTACAGAGTGCGTGGCGTGGATGGCGGCTAGAGACCGGTCCCGAGTACCAGCCGCCTGTGCCTGGCGGCCGAGCAGCAGGGTTGTCAGCTGCGCTCAAGCCACACCGCAGCTGCGGTGCTGCAGCTGCGCTGTCGGCGCGTCGGCGCTGTGATTGCGAGCGGTGCTGCCGGTGCGCGGGCTGCTGTCGTTGCGGTGATGCGCCGATCAGCTCCAGCCCTCGCTGCGTGTTGAGCGACTCGGCAAGAGCCAGTCGGCGCGCGCTGGCCGAGACTGCCAGATCACGCGGCTTGCAATGTCTGCGGCAGCAGCTCGCCGATCCGTGTGCGGACGCGTTCGGCATAGCTCGCCGACGTGATCTGCGGCAGCGCCTGCAACGCCTCGGCGATGGTCGTGCTGATCTGATCTTCGTCGCGCGCGGCGTGCAGCTGCCGATGCAGCGCAGCGGCGAGCGCATTGCGTTGCAACTGCAGGATATCGAGCAGGTACAGGCGTGCATTGGTCGCTGCTCGGCGGCGCAGGCGCTGCAGCTCCTCTTCGGTGGGCCCTGCGTCCGGCCGGGGCATCCCTGCTTGGTCCACATCGGGCAGCGCGGCGGTGGCTGCCGTGCTGCGCACCTGGCTCGCAGCGCCGCCCGCAGCGGCACCAAGATCCAGATACCCCATCGCGCACAGGCTGTGCAGCAAGGCAGTGCCGTCGCCGCCCAGCAGCATGGCGAGCGTCGCCAGATCGCGCTGGCCGTCGGCCAGGATCAACGCGCGCCGTTGCAGCAGCGTCAGCGGGCTGCGGTGCGATTGCAGCGTGGTCAGGGCGAGCTCGGTCTTGCGTGGGATCATGGCGGCGGTCCTGCGAAGCCAACAGCGTGACGCCCGCCAATGAAGCGCCGATGACATGACTGCGACGGCATGTCGCCCCGCTCTCCACATGGTCGCGATGGCGGCTGTGTACGCTGTAGCGCACGTCTAGGGAATGCACAGATGACATCCAGATTGTTGGGCCTGATGAGCGCATTGCTCGTACTGACCGGCTGCAACCGCGCCGACCAATCGCCCGCGCACGCCAGCGCAGACCACGCACCGGTTGCGGCCGCCGACGACCAACCGGCCGCCACTGTCCCACCGGCTACGGCGCCAGCTGGCACATTTCCACCGCACACACAGCCGGACCCCGCTGCGCTTGCGCGCATGGATGGCTATGGCGATCTGCGCTTCGGGATGGATGCCAGCCAGGCGCGGGCTGCCTGGGGTGGGGATTTGCGAGGCGAAGCGGCAACCGACGATGGCTGTTACCTGCTGCGCCCACAGTGGGCCAGCGATGCGCGTCGCTTCGGCTTCATGTTCGAAGGCGGGCAATTAGTGCGCTTCCAGACCAGCGAACCGAAGGAGACGGCGCCGGGCGGCGGCAAGGTCGGCATGAACCTGGCGCAGCTGCGTGCGTTGTACCCCGACGGCCTGACCGAGCAGCCGCATAAGTACATCCCAGGCGCGCTGACGCTGCGTCTGCCCGGCGCAGCCACGCAGACCGCGCTGGTGTTGGAGACCGATGCAGACGGCAAGGTCGCCAGCTGGCGCGTAGGCAGACCGCCGCAGGTGGATTACGTCGAAGGCTGCGGCTGAAATGCGAGGTGCAATGGTGGCGCCGTCCTGCGCAGGCGTTTGTATCCTGCGCTCGGGGAGGGCGGGAAATTCCCGCTGCGATACGACAGCTCGCTTCCACCTCAATCGGCCGCGCGATGGCTCGGGCGCACGCTGCGGCAACGTGCACCAGCATGGACGTCACCTGATCGGTCCATGGGGCGCGCCGGTTAGCGATGGTGGGCGGTCGCAACATTGCTCTTCGCAACGGTGGCACAGCGCTGCGCGTGGTTGTTGAGTCCCGCCACACTGCACTTGCATGCCGATATGCGGTTGGCGAACGCACGAAGTGAGCGCTCGTGAGTCGATGCCCCATGTGCTGGCTACCGGCTTAGCCGGTTGCGCCGTTGAGAAGGTCCTGAGCAACAAACGGGGGCTGATCGCAAACAATCCACGCCGAGCAACAACGCCTCAGCCGCTCTCAGACGCCGGTCCCGGATGCTGCTTCTCGGTGTCTTCGTTCTCGCCAACATCGCCTTTGACCTGCGGCAAGCCTTCCTGCTGCGCGTCGCCATGATTCGGCACTTCCGGGCGGTTTTCCATCATCAGCGACAGCGCCGCCTTGGCCATCAAGTGCGCGCTGATCGGTGCGGTGATGAACAGGAACACGGTGATCAGCAATTCGCGCGGTTGCGGGTCCACACCCAGAAACAGGTGGTAGCCCACCGAGGCCAGCAGCACGCAGCCCACGCCCAGCGTGCTGGCCTTGGTCGGTGCATGCAGGCGCTTGAAAAAATCCGACAGCTTCACCAGGCCAAAGGCGCCGATCAGGATGAAGAACGTGCCCGCCAGCAGCAAGGCGCTGAGCAGGTATTCGGTGAAGGCGATCATTCGACGATGCTCCGCCGCAGCACGTATTTGCTCAGCACCACGGTGCTGCCGAAGCCCAGCATCGCAATGACCAGGGCAGCCTCGAAATAGATCGGTGAATCCAGATACATGCCCAGCAGCATCAATTCGGCGATGGCGGTGACCGAGAGCGTATCCAGCGCCAGGATGCGGTCTGGCACGGTCGGCCCGCGCAGCAGTCGCCACAAGGCCATCAGAATGGCCAGGCCCACCGCATGCATGCAGATCACGATGGTCGATTCGATGAACATGTGGCCGGTCATGGAAAGATCTCCATCAGGGGCTTTTCGTAGCGGGTCTTGATCTCGGCAATCAAGGCCTCCGGATCGTCCAGATGCAGCACGTGCACCAGCAGATATTTGCGGTCGTCCGACAGCGCGGCCGAGACGGTCCCCGGCGTCAGCGTGATCATGCTGGTCAGCGCGGCGATGCCGTGAATGTTGGCGATATCCAGCGGCACCCAGATGAAACCGGGATGGATACGCGATTCTGGCCCGAGCACCTGCGCAGCCACCTTGATGTTGGAGCGCACGATGTCGCCCGCGGCCACCAGCAGCATGCGCGGCACCGAGCGCAACGAGCCGATCTGCGCGAACTCGCGGTCCAGTCGCGCCGCGAAGATCGGCACCACCACGCCCAGCAGCATGCCCAAGACCCATTGCTGCGGGCCGAAGCTATCGCTGAGCAGCAGCCAGAAGACGAAGACCGTCACGCTCAGCGGCGGCGATGGGAACACGCGGCGACGCAGTGGCAGACGCGTGTTCATGGCTGCCTCCGCTGCGGCGTGGTGGCGCGTATCTGGTCCACATACGCGCCGGGGTCGCGCAACTGCGCGGCGGCCGTATCGGTGTAATGCATCAAGGGACCTGCGGCGCCGGTCATCGCAACCAGCCCGCTTAGCAACAGCACCGTGGCGGCGGTCTCCACCGGACGCATGCGGCCACGTCGCGGCGGCTGCAGTTCCGGTGCATTTTCCGCCGCGGCCGGCACCCGCCAGAACAGCCGCACACCGGCGCGGGTGAGGCCGATCACGACCAGCAGGCTACTGCCGAGCACCGCGCCCCACACCGGCCCGACCAGGCCCTGGGGCACGTGCTGCAGCAACGCCGCCTTGGCCAGAAAGCCGGATAGCGGCGGCAACCCGGCCACCGCCACCGCGGCAATCATGAACATCGTGCCTGGAACGGCCCGCCCCGGCAGTGGCGCCACCACTTCCTTGCGGTCGCTGGCACTGCCGCGGCGGCGACGGATCAGGTCAGAGACCATGAACAACGCAGCGGCCACAAAGCTGCTGTGCGGCAGGTAATACAGCCCTGCGCCCAGTGCGCCGGCATCATCCAGCGAGAACGCGATGAACAAGGTCGCCGCCGAAAACATCACCAGGTACGACACCATCACCCGCAGCCGCGATGCAGCCATCACCCCGAACGCGGCCATCAGCAGCGTCGCGATGCCCAGCCACAACAGCGCATGGCGACCGAAGCCGTGCAGCGCGCCGGCACCGGCGCCAAACCACAACGAGGACACCCGCAGCGTTGCATACAACCCCACCTTGGTCATGATGGCGAACAATGCGGCCACCGCCGCCGGTGCGCGCGAATAGGTTTCCGGCAGCCACAGATACAGCGGCAGCAACGCGGCCTTGCTGCAGAACACCAGCAGCAACAGGCCCAGCGCGGCCTTGGCCAGCGGCACATCCTGCGCCTGCAGATCGGCAATGCGCTGCGCCAGCTCGGCCATGTTGAGCGTGCCGAACACACCGAACAGCAGGCCCAGCGCAATCAGGAACAACGTCGACGCACAGACGTTGAACACCACGTAATGCAGGCCCACCCGCATCTGCAATCCGCGTCCACCGCTGAGCAGCAGGCCGTAGGAGGCGATGAGCATCACCTCGAAGAACACGAACAGGTTGAAGATGTCGCCGGTCAGGAACGCACCGTTCAAGCCCATCAGCTGGAACTGGAACAACGCATGAAAATGCGGTGCGCGCCGGTCCCAGCCTGCGCATGCATGCAGCAGGCACGCCGAACCCAGGATCAAGGTCGTCAACAGCATCCACGCCGACAAGCGGTCGCCTATCAGCACGATGCCGATGCGCGCCGGCCAGTCGCCGAGCAGATAGACCAGGATCTCGCCGTCGGCAGCGCGTGCGAACAAGGCGATGACCGCCGTGGCCAACAAGGCCATGCTGACCCAGGCCACGCTGCGCTGCACGCGTGGCCCATAGCGGCGGTGTTCGACAAATAACGAGGCCGATGCGCCCAGCATCGGGATCAGGATGGGCAGGATCAGCAGATGGTTCATCGCCGGGCCTGCCGCGTATCCGTGCCGGTCGCGGCATCTTCGTGCGCATCGACATGGTCGCTGCCATTGTCGCTACGGCTGCGGATCGCCAGCACCAGGCTCACCGCGGTCATCGCAAACGCAATCACGATGGCGGTCAGCACCAAGGCCTGCGGGAGCGGATCGCTGTGATGCATCAGCTCGGCCGGCACGCCGTCGCGCAAAACCGGCGCCTGGCCGCTGCGCAAGCGCCCACCGGCAAAGATCAGCAGGTTGGTCGCGTACGACAGGAAGGTCATGCCCAGGATCACATCGAAGCTGCGCGCGCGCAGCAGCAGATAGATCGCCAATGCGGTGAGGACGCCGATCGCGCTTGCCACTGCCAATTCCATCAATGCTGCTCCGCGGTGCGTGTCGAACGTTGGGTGGGGTCGATCTCGCCGCGCTGCGAACTGCGCGTACGCGAGGGTTTGATCGTGCCCATCATCGACAGCATCAACATCGCCGCACCGAACACCACCAGGTACACGCCGGTATCGAAGCCCAGCGCACTGGCCAGTTCCAGCTCGCCCAACAGCGGCAGCGGAATTTCCAGATGTCCGCTGCTCAGGAACGGCAGCCCGAAGACCAGCGAGCCTGCGCCGCTGACCAGCGCGCACAACAAGCCGATGCCGATCAGGCGGATGTAGTCGAAACCAAAGCGCGACTCCACCGAGGCCGCACCCTGAATCACGTACTGCATCAACAATGGTACCGCCAGCACCAGCCCGGCAATGAAGCCACCGCCCGGCGCGTTGTGCCCGCGCAGGAACAGGAACAGCGACACCGTGAGCGTGAGCGGGAACATGATCTGCGCCAGATCGGCCGGCACCGGCAACTTGATCGGCGGCCCCGGCATGGTGCGCTCCGGTGCCATGCGCGCGCGGCGCAACAAGGCGTGCACCACCAGCCCGGCAATGGCGAAAACGGTGATCTCGCCAAAGGTATCGAAGCCGCGAAAATCCACCAGGATCACGTTGACCACATTGCGCCCATACGCTTCGGGCAGGGCGCGCTGCAGCAGTTCGCCGGCGACCGAATGGCTGGGTTGCGTCATCAAGGTATACGCCAATGCCGCCAGACCCGCGCCGCCAACGATGGCGATTGCCGCATCGCGAATCTTGCGCAGCCGCGCACGTTCGGGCAACGAGCGCTCCGGCAGATAGTTCATCGCCAGCAGCATCAGCACCAGCGTGACCATTTCCACCAGCAACTGCGTCAGTGCCAGATCCGGCGCCGACAAGAACACGAACGTCAGGCTGACCGCCAGTCCGGTGCCACCGAGCACCAGCACCGCCAGCAGGCGCTGCCTGTACAGGAACAGGCTGCCCAGGGCGCATGCGATCATCAGCAACCACACCATCCAACCCAGCGCCGGCATCGGCACGGGTGCAGGCCATTGCGGCAATGTACCGCCTTGCAGGAATGGCACCAGCGCCACCACGACGGCGCTTAGCACCAGCAGCATCAACATGCGCTGCAGGTTGCCGTTGGTGACCGCATCGGTCATGCGTGCGGTGGCAGCGAACAGCGCACGCAAATTCCACTGGAACAGCGCCTTGCCCGGCGAACGGTTCTGGATTGCGTACAGATTCAGCGCGCGACGCAGCGCGATGTACAACAACGCACCGCCGACGATGCCGGCAACGCTCATCGCCAACGGCAAATTGACCCCATGCCACAGCGCCAGGCTGTAGTCGGGCAGCCCGTCGCCCAGGATCGCGGTGGCACCGGCGCGCAGTACAGGCGCCACTGTCCACGCTGGCACGATGCCCACCGCCACACAGATGAGCACCAGCACCTCCACCGGAATCCGCATCCAGCGCGGTGGCTCGTGCGGCGTGGTGTCCAGCTCGCGCGGACCATCGCCGCAGAAGGTGTCGTGCACGAAGCGCAGGCTGTACGCCACGCCCAGCAGGCCGGCCAGCAACGCAGCCGTGCTGGCCAGGATGCGCATCAGTTGCGGCGCTTCGGTATCCAGGGCAACGGCGAAGAACATTTCCTTCGACAAGAAGCCGTTGAGCAGCGGAATACCGGCCATGGCCAGCGAGGCGATGATGGCCAGTGCGCTGGTCACCGGCATCAACCGGCGCAGATTGCCCAGCTTGCGCATGTCGCGCGTGCCGGTCTCATGGTCGATGATGCCCGCGGCCATGAATAACGACGCTTTGAATACCGCGTGGTTGATGAGGTGGAACACGCCGGCCACCACCGCCATCGGCGTGGACAGACCGAACAGCATCGTGATCAGTCCCAGGTGCGAAATGGTCGAGTACGCCAGCACGCCCTTGAGATCGTGCTGAAAGATGGCGTGCCAGGCGCCCAACAACACCGTGATCGCGCCGATGCTGGTCACCGTATAGAAAAACAGATCCGTGCCGGCCAGCGCCGGATGCAAGCGCGCCAGCAAAAATACGCCGGCCTTCACCATCGTGGCCGAATGCAGATACGCCGACACCGGCGTGGGCGCCGCCATTGCGTGCGGCAACCAGAAGTGGAACGGGAACTGCGCGCTCTTGGTGAAGATGCCCAGCAACACCAAGCCCAGCGCATACGGATACAGCGGGCTGGCGCGGATCACGCCGCCGGCGGCCAACACCGCCTCCAGCTGAAAACTGCCGACGATGCGGCCGATCATCAACACGCCGCCCAATAACGCCAAGCCGCCGCCGGCAGTCAGCACGAATGCCATGCGTGCGCCTTCGCGCGCGTCCTTGCGGTGCGACCAGAACCCGATCAACAGGAACGAGCTGATACTGGTGAGTTCCCAGAACACCATCAGCAACAGCAGGTTGCCGGACAGCACCATGCCGAGCATCGCACCCATGAACAGCAATAAATAAGCGAAAAAGCGCGACGCGCTGTCGCGTACGCTCAAATAGTAATGCGCGTACAGCACCACCAGCGCACCGATGCCCAGCACCAGCAGCGCGAACATCCAGGCCAGGCCATCGAGCCGCAGCGAAAACATCAGGCCGATCTGCGGCAGCCACGCGTGTTCGCTGGCAATCACCTCGCCGCGCAGCACCGCTGGCGTCAACAGCGCCAGCACCAGCAACCCGCCCAACGGCGCGGCCGCAGCCAACCACGCAGTGATCGAACGGGACGCGCGCCAGCGCAGCGCAGCGGCAGCGGCCATGACAAATGGCAGCGCCAGCAGAATTTCCAACGAAAAAGGCATGCAGGGAACACAAGATTCGCGAGCAGGCCAGAGAGCTTAACAAACCGTTGACTGACGCCCGCGTCAACGCCGCCGCGGCGTGCAGCCCGAAAGCAGGGCCGGACTGACTGCACATCGCCGCGCCGCACTCGGTATGCTGCAGGTATTCATGCCTGCGTAGCTGCCCGTGACTGCCGCCAATCCCGCTCCGTCCACCGCTGCATCTGCGCCACGCGCCCTGGTCTTCGGTGGCAGCGGGCAGATCGGCGAACGTCTGCTGATCCGGTTGTTGAGCCGCGGCTGGCAGGTGACGGCATGGTCGCGGCAGCCGCGCGCAGCGCGTTCCGGGCTGGTCTGGCGGCAGGGCGATCTGACCGTACCGGCAGCTGCCGGCGAGGCGTTCGAGGTGATCTTCAGCTGCGGTCCGCTCGACCACTTCGCACGCTGGTATGCCGAGAACGCGGTTGCAGCGCCGCGCATCGTCGCGTTCGGTTCCACCAGCGTTGAGGTCAAGGAACACTCCATCGATGCGGCCGAGCGCGACGTGGCCCAGCGTCTGGCCAATGCCGAACAGGCGCTGTTTTCCGCCGCGCTCGCGCGTGGGGCCAGTGCCACCGTGCTGCGCCCGACCCTGGTCTATGGCGCCGGACGCGACAAAACGCTGACCCAGATCGCCGGGCTGGCGCAGCGCACCGGTGCGTTCGTACTGCCGGCCAACGCGACTGGCCTGCGCCAGCCAGTGCATGTGGACGATCTGGCCAGCGCGGCCCTGGCGGTGGTTGGCCAGCCGGCCACCCAGCAGCGCAGTTATGCGGTGGGCGGCGGCGAAGTGCTGGCGTACACGCAGATGGTGGAGCGCGTGCTGGAAGCGCTGCCACGGGCTGCACGTCTGTACCAGGTGCCGCCGAACCTGTTCGGTCTTGCACTCACCGCCGCGCAACGCCTGGGCCGCCTACGGGGCTTGAATGCCGCCGCGCTACAGCGCATGCGCGAGGACCTGGTGTTCGATCTGGAGCCGGCGCGCCGCGATTTCGGCTACGCACCGCGTGCGTTTCGCCCATTGCCGGAAGAGCTCGGGATCGGCGAGTGATGCCTGGCGGGTCTGCCGGCGGCCCTCAGTAGCGCCAGCCCAGCTGGCGATATGCCTTGGCCAGCACCCAGATCGGCCCGATCAGCAGATAGGTCAGATCGGTCAGAAAGCTCGGTTTGCGGCCCTCGATCTTGTGGCCGACGAACTGCGCAATCCACGCCAGCACGAACACCGTCAGCGCGCTGGTGAACAGGCCGCCAAGCCCGATGCGGCCTTCGATCAACCGGCACAGACAGCCGAAGAAGAAAAAGATTCCCAGCATGCCCAGCCCCAGCGGACGCGACAGCCGGTTGTAGTACGACCACGCCGCAAACATCGACAGCGCGGCCCACACGCCGCTGCTGAACCAGCTGCCGCCGACCGGGACGCACCACAACAGCGCCACCACTGACCACAGGATTGCAGGCACCGCCAGCACGTGGATCTGCTGATTGGTCGCGTTTTGGTGATCGTCGGAATAGCTGGCGAAATAGCGCTCGATCGGTCGCGCGGTCGTAGTGCTTTGGGTCATGTTCCCTCCCAGGAATGACCCAAGCATACGCGCGCGGATGGCGCCGTGGCAGATGTGCCCCCGCCACGCCTCGGTGGCATGACGAGGGACGCGCCGGTCAGTTCACCGAGACCGCGCTCCACGCCGCCGCTACCGCGCGGTATTGCGTGGACGTGCTGCCGTACAGATCGGTGGCCGCGCTCAGCGTGGCCCGACGGGCCGCCGCGTAGTTGGTGGACGAGGTCATGTACACCGTCAGTGCGCGATACCAGATACGGCTGGCCGCGGCGCGGCCGATCGCGGTGAGCGCGGTGGAGCCGCTGCAGACCAGACTGGTCGTGCTCAGATTGTAGCTGGTGCCCGAGCCGAACCCGCTCGGCACCACCGCCCCTTCGGCCAGCAGATAGTAGAAATGATTGGCCACACCCGAGCTGTAGTGCACATTGAGCGAACCCAGGCTGCTGCTGTAGCAATCGGGCGATTTGCCATCCAGGCTTGGCTTGAACATGTAGCGCAACGCCAATGTGCCGGTGCTGTTGTTGGGAATGATCTTCTCGCCGATCAGATAATTGCCGGGCTCGGCACTGTTGGCAGCGGAGTATTCCACCATGGTGCCCATTATGTCGGACGTGGCCTCATTCAAGCCGCCCGATTCGCCCGAGTAGGTCAGAGCGGCGGTCCGGCTGGTCACACCGTGGGTCATCTCGTGGCCGGCCACATCCACCGACACCAGCGGCGTGAACGTGCTGCCGTCGCCATCGCCGAAGGTCATGCAGAAACAGCTATCCTGCCAGAAGGCGTTGTTGTAGCGGCTACCGTAATGCACCCGGCTTCGTGCACCGGCGCCGTCGTTTGCAATGCCTGTGCGCGAATGCGTGGTGCGGTAATAGTCCCAGGTCAACGCCACCCCGTAATGCGCATCGACCGCTGCGGTGACCGTATCGCCGGTGGTGCCGCTACCCCAGGCATTATCGGCATCGGTGACCAGCGTGCCATTGCCGGAGGTGCTGTTGCGCATGTTGTAGGTCGCACCGCTGCCGCGACTGAGATCGGTCATTTCATAGCTGGTGCTGCTGCAGCGCGTGGTGTTCACCGTCACGTTGCCCGCATACAACGAACGTCCTGTGCCAGCGGCGCTGGTGCCGCCGCTACAGGCGGTATGCACGGTATCCCAGGATTCGAGGATGCGCTGGGTGACCGCATCGACGATGTAATGCATCTCGGTCGGTGTCTGGTCGGGTTTGACGCCGCTGTAAATCACCTCGTACACCAGCCGCGGCGCGCCTTGACGTGCATACAGCGCCAGGCTCGCATGCGGCGCGGCATCCTGCGCCACATCGAAATGCGAACCGGCCACACGTAATGCGGTTGCCGCATCAATGCCCGGCACCAGACTCGGACGCACCGTAGTGTCCATGGTCTGGCTCAATTCACGCATCACACCGCGACGCGAGTGCACGACCACGTCGCCGCCGATCACCGGCAGTCCCTGATAGGTGCGATCGAAACGCACATGTTCGGTGCCGTCGGCATCGACGATGCTGTCGCGTGCGATGAAGGCGTCGGCCGGCGCGCGATTGGCCAATGCCGATGCGTTGTTCCCCAATAACGATTGCGCGCGCGACACAACGGCATTTGCCGACACATCCGCAGCGTTCGCGGCAGCAGAAAACGAGAGCGCGCAGCAGATTGCCGCGCCCAGGACATGGAATTGCATGACGACTCTCTCCAGAAAACGTGCAATGCAAAGACCGACAGCCCCCCGACAGCCGGTCGCCGATGGCACCTCGGGTGCCGGCAGCTACGCTTGCACAGTCACGAACTGGACAGTAGTAAAAATTACGGATGTGTTGCTTTCTGTGCGCCCGGCCACTTTCCGCTGTGGCGCGCATCGCAGAGGCGCAGCGGATGCATGGTGTTATTGGCCGCTGCGGCCAAGCATGCGCGCAATGCATCGATTTTAGACGGCGTTGCGCCGCACCGCTGCGCCAGCGCGTTTGGGAGGAGCGGCGGTGCACATCGCCGCACGCGCTTGCCGTTGAAAGACGATCAGATGGCGCAATGATGCCGTTCCGGCCACAGCGCATGTGGAAACAAAAACGCCGGCCAATGGCCTGGCCGGCGTCTTTTGATCTATTGCTGAAAGATCAGCGACCGCCCATCGCAACCTTCTGCTGTTCTTGCTGGGCCTGTTGCTGCTGCGACTGAACAGCCAGCAACTGTGCGCTGATTTGATCGAGTGTCGGGGCAGGTTGGTTCAGGTCCACCGCCGCACGGAAGCCCGGCGTGGTACCCATGACGAACGCCTTGCCGTCCTGCACTGTCACGTTCTGCAACTTGTCCGCACTGTCGATCCCATTCTGCTTCGCCTGCAGCGTGACATGTGCCGCGGTCTCGTTGGAGATCATGCTCGGCAGCTTGCCGCGGATTGCGTTATGTAGCGCGTGGTCAGGAAGCGATGCATCGTTGAGAGAAGGCCCTTTCGGCGCAGCAACCTGCGCCTCGCGGATCTGCACCGGTTGCGCAGACAGCGCTGCCCGCGTGTCGCGGCCAACAACGCCGTCCTGCTGCAGCCCACGCTGCTTCTGGAACGCCATCACCGCCTCACGCGTGTTGTCGCCGAACCGGCCATCCTCGGCCAGTCGGTTGCCCTGCGCATCGCGCACGCCCAGACGGTTGAGGTTCTGCTGCAGCTTACCCACATCCTGACTGTCGTCGCCATGCCGCAGGGCACCTGCGCCGCTTGCCGGTGCTTCCTGGGCGTGCTGCGCAACCGCTTGGTGTTGGTGACCCTGATTCCAGAAGTTCTCGGGGCTGGTCAATTTGCCGTTGGCATCGCGCAACTGGTAATGCACATGCTGCGCATATTGGCTTGCGCCATTGGGTCCACGTCCCCCCATCGTGCCGATGGCATCGCCTGCCGACAGCGTTTGCCCTTCTTTGACCTTGACGCCATCCAGATGCAGGATTTCGTGCGAATTGCCTTGTGCATCGCGAATCTTGACAGTGCCGTAGCTTCCGCCGGCAAAGGTCACCGTTCCGGCGACGGGCGAATGCACGGTTGGATGCTGCTGTGGGCGCGTCGTTTTTCGCAGGTGCTACCGGTGCTGATGAGGGAACGGCGTGGGGTGCAGATTCGCCGGCAGTGCAGGCGCTCATTGCGAGCGCTAGACCGGGAATGATTGCGCTGCGCAAGGCAGGCAGCACGCGAGACAAGTGGCTCAACCGGGTCATTAAGACCTGACTGGGCAAGAGAACACACCGTCGCAATGAGCGCGGTGGGATACTTGCGGCCGAGTGTGTGCGATAGCCGTCATGAAGCTTCACGCTTGATCACCAACCTGGCCTTCAGTTGGTAGTCGAGAAATCCACGCGCCGAGAATGTCGGCGCTTCGAGTCATAGCGGCGTCTGCGTACTGCGCCGCCTCGCCCCTTTCAACCGGGCGCGCAGTCAATCCACCGAAATATCCGCCAGCCGCTGCAGCGCTTCGGCATATTTCGCACGCGTGCGATCGATGACTTCGGCCGGCAGGCGCGGGCCGGGCGCGGTCTTGCCCCAGTCCAGGGTTTCCAGATAATCGCGCACGAACTGTTTGTCGTAGCTCGGCGGGCTGTTGCCCGGTTCGTATTGGTCGGCCGGCCAATAACGCGAAGAATCCGGGGTCAGCATCTCGTCCATGATGTACAGGCGGCCATCGGCATCGGTGCCGAATTCGAACTTGGTATCGGCCAGCAAAATGCCGCGTTCGGCAGCAAAATCGGCTGCGAAACGATAGATGCGCAAGGTGGCATCGCGCACGCGTTCGGCCAGCTCGGCGCCGACCGTCTTGACCATTGCATCGAAGTCGATGTTTTCGTCGTGGTCGCCAACCGCTGCCTTGGTCGAAGGAGTGAATATCGGCTCGGGCAGTTTCTCGGCCTGACGCAGGCCGTCGGGCAATTCGATCCCGCTGATCTTGCCGGTGCGCTGATAATCCTTCCAGCCGCTGCCGATCACATAGCCGCGTGCGATGGCTTCCACCGGCACCGGCTTGAGCTTGCGCGTGACCACGGCGCGCTTGGCGTACAAGGCCGGATCTACGCCCTCGGGCAACACCTGCTCCACGCGGATGTCCACCAGGTGGTTGGGCATCAGGTGTTCGGTCTTGTGGAACCAGAAGTTGGACACCTGGCACAGCATCTCGCCCTTGCCAGGAATCGGGTCGGGCAGCACCACGTCGAACGCGGACAGGCGGTCGGTGGCCACCATCAACAGATAATCGCCCGGGGGCGCATCGGCGGGCAGGCGGTCGCGGGGAATATCGAAGACATCGCGGACCTTGCCACGGTGACGCAACGGCAGGCCGGGCAGATCGGATTGCAACAGCGTGGTCGACACAGGCACTCCTAAGGACGTCGCTATGACGCTGTCCCCGGGACCCGGCGGGCCCGCGGGTAGGCAGCGGGCCGCGTAGTGTACGGCGCTTCGCCGCCTCCCGCAGAATTTATTGGAGCCCGCGCGGTAGGGCCTGTGCAGGAGACGTCAGCCAGGCCGGGCGGGCGTTCGGGTAAGATCGCCAGCCCGCCTCCCGCCCCCGATCGCCCCCATGTCCTGGTACGGAAAACTGCTCGGCGCATTGGCCGGCGCCTTGCTGTTTCGCGGGGCGCCGGTGGTGGGGCTGATGATCGGGCTGGCGATCGGCCACGCGGTCGACGCCGGCTGGTTCAGACGGCGCGCGGAAAATCCGTACGAAGCGCTGGGCCTGGAGCCGGACGCCACCGCCGCCGAGATCGACCTGGCCTATCGCCGGCTGATGTCGCGCTACCACCCGGACAAGGTCGCCAACGCCGACCCGGAAGCTCGCCGCCAGGCCGAAAAGAAGGCCAGCCAGATCAACGCCGCCTACGACCGGATTCAACGGCTGCGCAAGCGCTGAGCGAAGGCTGCGTGCGGAACCCAAAGCCGCTGCGCAGAGAATTGCCGAGGGCACGCGCCGCATGCTGCTCCTCAATCGGAACTGGCATCGGCCCACAAAAAAACGCCTGATCATGACGATCAGGCGCTGTGCTGACGCAGATATCCGGCTCTCAGAACCTGTAGGTCACGGTCAGGCGTAGCGCATTGGTCGAAAGATCGGTATCGGTACGGCGCAGATCGGTACCGGCCGGATTGACGCGCAGGAAGGGGTTGGTGGGTGGTGCGGAGCCGGGCCCGACGCGCACGCGGGTGTCGTCGTCCTGCAGGCGGGTGAACAGGTATTCCACGCCGACCGAGACCTTGTCGCTCAAGCGCCGCTGCAGGCCGATGCCGGCCTGGTAGCCATCGGCACTGTCGCCGCCACTGCCGGTGAAGCTGTTGGCGGTATTGCTGCTGGCAAAGCGGTGGTCGAATTCGCCACGCGCCAGACCGGCGGTGATGTAGGCCAGGTAATCGCCCTGGGTGCCGAAGGCGTAGCCGATGCGGCCGCGCAACGCCGCGGTGCGGTTGAGCTGGCGGGTGAAGGTGTAAAACGCGGGCGTCGTGCTGAAGGCGCTGACGCTGTCGCGGACATCGTTGCGGGTGTATTCGGCGAGCACGCCATAGACCCAGTTGCCGGCCTGCCAGTCGTAGCCCAGCCGTGCGCCGTATTCGGCACCGCCCTTGTCCTTGCTGCAGCCGCTGGCCGGGGTGCGCCCCGCCGCTGCGCCACCGCAGAAACCGGGCGAAAACGCATCGGCACCGGTCGCGGTGCTGACCTGGTCGCCGTCGCGGCCATCCAGATTGGTATCGAAGCCGAAGCGGCCACCGGAGACGCCGGCCGGATCGGCACCACCGACGTTGGCACCGATGGAAAAACCGGACCAGTCAGCGGGGCCGGATTGCGCCCAGGCCGAGGGCGCCAGGACGAGAAGGGCCAGAGTGGCGGAAGCGAGCGGGGTGGGTTTCATGCGATCTCCTTGCATCTGGCGCGGCGCGCCGGTCAGGTACGTACGCGCTCGCGTTCGCTCCGGATGCACGTGGGCTGACGTTGGGGGCGGCATTGCACAGCGGTAGAGCCGCCGGCGCCGCGGCAGGTGCGCGATCGCGCAATGACTGCGAGCTGCCGGCCCTAGCCTGCGGTGGTAGCGGCGGCCTGCCCGCGGCGTGCGCCCCAAGCGCCCAGCGGCGTTCGGCTTTCCTCGCCGGGCCACGGTTGCGACAATGGCGCTCCTGCATTTTTTTCCGAGCTGCCCATGCAACCGACGGCGATCGCCCCGTCCATCCTGTCCGCCGATTTCGCCCGTCTGGGCGAGGAAGTGAATAACGTGCTCAAGGCTGGTGCCGATTGGGTGCACTTCGACGTGATGGACAACCACTATGTGCCCAACCTCACCATCGGCCCGATGGTGTGCCAGGCGCTGCGCAAGCACGGCATCACCGCGCCGATCGACGTGCATCTGATGGTCGAGCCGGTGGACCGTATCGTGCCGGATTTCGCCGACGCCGGTGCCACCACCATCAGCTTCCACCCCGAAGCCAGCCGCCACGTGCACCGCACGATCCAGCTGATCAAGTCGCATGGCTGCCAGGCCGGGCTGGTGCTCAACCCGGCCACGCCGGTGGACATCCTGGATTGGGTGCTGCCGGAGCTGGACTTGGTCTTGGTGATGTCGGTCAACCCGGGCTTCGGCGGGCAGGCCTTCATCCCGTCTGCGCTGGACAAGCTGCGCGCGATCCGCCGCAAGATCGACGCGACGGGCAAGCCGATCCGGCTGGAGATCGATGGCGGGGTCAAGGCCGACAACATCGGTGCGATTGCCGCCGCCGGCGCCGACACCTTCGTCGCCGGCTCGGCCATTTTCAATGCGCCCGACTATGCGCAGGTGATTGCGCAGATGCGCGCGGCGGTGGATGCCGTGCGATGAGCCGGCCTGCGCCGCAGATCCGCAGCGCCACGCCTGCGGATGTGCCGCTGCTGCATGAACTCATCACCGCGCTGGCGGTGTACGAGCGCGAGCCGGATGCGGTCAAGGCCAGCCAGGAGGAGTTGCGCGCCAGTCTGTTCGGCGAAGGGGCCACCGCGCATGCGTTGATCTGCGAGCGCGACGGCCAAGCGCTTGGATTTGCGGTGTATTTCTTCAACTACTCCACTTGGCTGGGCCGTAACGGCTTGTATCTGGAAGACCTGTTCGTGCGGCCGGAAGCGCGCGGCAACGGCGCGGGCCTTGCGCTGTTGCGGCACTTGGCGCAGCTGGCCGTGCAGCGTGGTTGCGGGCGGTTCGAATGGTCGGTGCTGGACTGGAACCAGCCGGCCATCGACTTCTACAAGGCAGTCGGTGCGCACCCGATGGAGGGCTGGACCGTGTACCGGCTCGACGGCGAGCGGCTGGCCGCGTTTGCGGCGGGCGGCTGAGCCGGCTGCGTCGGGAGGTCAGCATCCCGTAAAAGGAAGGCCGCTCCCGAGGAAGCGGCCTTCAAGAAAACTGGAGGCTGATCCTGCCTCCGCCCGTCGTCCCTGCTATGGCCTTCTACTCTCCTGGTTATCGATGACACCGCAATGACAGTGTGCCGGCGGCGCCCATTCACGATCTGCCCATTGGCCCGCTGCTAGCCTGCGGACATTCCCCTCACGGCATCGGCAGCGCGCATGGCCCCGTCCCACTGGCGTCTGATCCTCAACGGCAAGTCCACCGATAATCTGGACCTGCGTGAGGCAGTGGGAACGCTGCGCGAGCGCGGCATCCAGCTCGATGTGCGGGTCACCTGGGAAGACGGCGATGCCGAGCGCTACGTGGGCGAGGCGGTGGCCGATGGCGTGCACACGGTGGTGGCCGCTGGTGGCGACGGCACCCTGAGCGAAGTGGCCGCCGCGCTGGCGCACCACGAAGGCGATGCGGCCACGCTGCCGTCGCTGGGCTTGGTGCCGCTGGGCACTGCCAACGATTTTGCCACCGCCGCCAACGTCCCGATCGTCCCGCTGGAAGCGTTGAACCTGATCGCCGAGCGCGTCGCGCAGCCGGTCGACCTGCTGCGGATCGACGCCGACCATGGCCCGCACTGGTGCGCCAATGTGGCCAGCGGCGGCTTCGGTACCCAGGTCACGGTGGAAACCGACGAAGGCCTGAAGAAAATGCTCGGTGGTCTGGCCTATCTCATCACCGGCATGTCGCGGCTGGGCCGCATCGACCCGATCAGCGCCCGTTTCAGCGGCCCGGAGTTCAGCTGGGAAGGCGAATTCATCGCACTCGGGCTGGGGAACGGGCGCCAGGCCGGTGGCGGCCAGGCGCTGTGCCCGGAGGCCCTGATCGACGACGGCCTGCTCGATGTCACCATCGTCCCGGACCTCGACGGCGAGGTGGCTGCCACCCTGGGCACCCTGGTCACCGGCGGCAAACAGGCCGCGCTCGAACGCGTGGCCGTGCGCGCCCGCGTGCCGTGGCTGGAAATCGTGTCCCAGCAACCGCTGACCTTGAACCTGGACGGCGAACCGGAAACCTCGCGGCACTTCCGCATCGAATGCGTCCCGGCGCGGCTGCGGATGCATTTGCCTGCCGACTGTCCGTTGGTCGGTGGGTGAGTGCGGGGAATCGGGAATCGGGAATCGGGAATCGGGAATCGGAAGAGCGTGATCGGCCCGCGCTGATGTGCGGTCGTCCGGTTGATGCATGCGCGCGAGCCCATGCAGTGCCATGCCTCCACCATGAACGAGTCCGGTAGCCCCGGACAATCGCATGCCAACCCAAGCGGCGCCGGCTCAACGACGGCTAAAGGGGGCGCTGCGGCTCAGCGGAGCAACGATCGGCGCAACGCTCCGGCTAAAGCGGAGCAGCGCTGCGGCTGAAACGGAGCGACGATTGGCGCAACGGGTTGGCTGCAGCTCAGACGAAGTAGGGCGGCAGAAACGGAGCAATGACAAGCACGCGGCCCTAAGCCCCTCTCCCGCCGGGAGAGGGGTTGGGGTGAGGGTCCCTGCGCCGACACTGGTGCCGCTGCCACGACCCAGGCCGCACGGGAAATCAACCCGTGCAGCGCGCAACACCCGACGCCTGTCGCCAACCGCAGGTTATTCGTGCCAGATATCAGCCGGTGCGCAAGGCTACGTCCGCCAACCCCCTTCCGTGCTTCGCATTCCGAAGCGCGTTGGCCGCGGCCTGCTGCCCTCGGCCGACACTTGCGCTACAGTACTCGCGTGTCCCGCCTGACGACTCCACGCTCCTTCTCTTCCGCTCGCCGCTGGTGGCGATGGTGGCCCGTTGCCGTCGTCCGCCCCGCCACAGAGTCCCGGAAGGAAAGTCGTCTTGATCACTGCAGAGCAGTTCCAGCGCCAGGCCGCTGAAGGTCACACCCGTATCCCCGTTGTCCGCGAAGTGCTGTCCGACCTGGACACGCCGCTGTCGGTCTATCTGAAGCTCGCCGACGGCGCCTACACCTATCTGTTCGAATCGGTCGAAGGCGGGGAGCGCTTCGGGCGCTACTCCATCATCGGCCTGCCGGCGCGGCGCGTGTACAGCTTTCGGGGCCACACGCTGGAGGTCAGCGAACACGGTGAAGTCGTCGACACCCGGCAGGTCGCCGATCCGCTGGCCGAAGTCGATGCGCTGCGCGCCGAACATTCGGTGCCACAGCTGGATGGGCTGCCCGGTTTCACCGGCGGGCTGGTCGGCTGGTTCGGTTTCGAATGCATCCAGTACATCGAGCCGCGCCTGGGCAGCGGCGACAAGCCCGACGAACTCGGCACGCCCGACATCCTGCTGATGCTCTCCGAAGAGCTGGCGGTGTTCGACAATCTCAAGGGCCGTCTGTACCTGATCGTGCATGCCGACCCGCGCCAGCCGCAGGCCTATGTGCGCGCCAACCGGCGCCTGGACGAGCTGGCGCATCGCCTGCGCCAGGGCGGCGCCGGGTATCCGCAGGCGCAGATTTCCGACGCCATCGACGAAGCGGACTTCCATTCCTCGTTCACCCGCGAGCAGTACCACGCCGTGGTGCGCAAGGCGCAGGAATACGTGCGCGCCGGCGATATCTTCCAGGTGGTGCCGTCGCAGCGCCTGCGCGTGCCGTTCCGCGCGCGCCCGGTGGATGTGTATCGCGCGCTGCGTGCGTTGAACCCGTCGCCGTACATGTATTTTCTCGATGTCGGCGGTACCCAGGTGGTGGGTTCGTCGCCGGAAATTCTGGCGCGCCTGCGCGATGGCGTGGTCACTGTGCGCCCGATCGCCGGCACCCGCCCACGCGGCGCAACGCCCGAACTGGACAAGGCGCTGGAAGAAGAATTGCTGGCCGATCCGAAGGAGCGCGCCGAGCACGTGATGCTGATCGATCTGGGCCGCAACGATGTCGGGCGCGTGGCCGAACCGGGCACGGTCAAGGTGGGCGAGCAGTTCGTGATCGAACGCTATAGCCATGTCATGCACATCGTCAGCGAAGTGACCGGCACCTTGAAGGCCGGCCTGAATTACAGCGACGTGCTGCGCGCCACCTTCCCGGCCGGCACCGTCAGCGGCGCGCCGAAGATCCGCGCGCTGGAAATCATCCGCGAACTGGAGCCGGTCAAACGCAATGTGTATTCCGGTGCGGTCGGCTACATCGGCTGGCATGGCGATGCGGATACCGCCATCGCCATCCGCACGGCCGTCATCCAGGACGGTCATCTGTATGTGCAGGCCGGCGGCGGCGTGGTCTACGACTCCGATCCCGACCTGGAATGGCAGGAAACCATGAACAAGGGGCGCGCGCTGTTTCGCGCGGTGGCCCAGGCGGCCAAGGGCCTGTGATGGACGGGCAGGGTAGCGCGACCCGCATCAGCTTTCGCAACGACTACAGCGAAGGCGCGCATCCGCGTCTGCTGCAGGCCTTGGCGCAGGCCAGCGCCGAGCAGCACGCCGGCTACGGCACCGATCGGCACACCGCGCGTGCGGTTGCGTTGATCCGCAATGCAGTCGCGCAGCCGCAGGCCGACGTGCATCTGCTGGTCGGCGGCACGCAGACCAATCTGATTGCGATCAGCGCGTTCCTGCGCCCGCATCAGGCAGTCATCGCCGTGGACGCGGCGCATATCGCCACGCACGAAACCGGCGCCATCGAAGCGACCGGGCACAAGGTGCTCACCGTGCCGGCGCTGCACGACAAGCTGACGCCTGCATTGATCGCGCCGGTGCTTGCGGTGCACAGCAACGAACACATGGTGCAGCCGCACCTGGTCTACATTTCCAACAGCACCGAAAGCGGCACGATCTATACTCGCGCCGAACTCGAAGAATTGTCTGGCTTCTGCCGCGCAAACGATCTGCTGCTGTACCTGGATGGCGCGCGCCTGGGGGCGGCGCTGACCGCCGATGGCAACGATCTGGATCTGCCCACCATTGCCGCGCTCGCCGATGCGTTCTACATCGGTGGCACCAAGAACGGCGCGCTGCTCGGCGAAGCGCTGATCATCGTCAATCCCGCATTGCAGGCCGATCTGCGTTACCTGATCAAACAGCGTGGCGCATTGCTGGCCAAGGGTATGGTGCTCGGTTCGCAATTCGCAGCGTTATTCGAAGACGGCCTGTTCTTCGAACTGGCCGCGCACGCCAACGCCATGGCGCAACACCTGCGCGCGGGACTGCTGGCCGCTGGCGCGCAGTTCACCAGCGATTCGCCGACCAATCAACAGTTCATCGCCGTCAGCGCGCAACACGCTACGCAGCTGGCACAACGCTACGACTTCGAGCGCTGGGAAGTGCGCACCGATGGCAGTCAGGTGATCCGCTTCGTGACCTCGTGGGCGACCACGCCCGAGGCGGTGGATCGCCTGTGTGCGGATTTCGCAACACTGCATCGCAGCGTGTACTGAGCATGCACGCCATTCACCCAAGGAGAGGACACATGAAGCAACTGACGCGTTGGATGCTGGTGGCGTTATGCGCATTGCCGCTGCTTGCTGTGGCGCAGGTCAACAGCCTGCCATCGCAGCCGCATTTGCTGGTGAAGGGGCAGGCGGAAAGAACGGTCATGCCCGACCGCTTTTTCGTAACGATCAACTTTCGCGCAGTGGACATGCAGCCAGAACTTGCACGCAGCGCATCCAGACGGCTGCCGAACAGATCCTCGCCGCCTTGAAGACGCATCATGCCCTCAAGGACAGTATCGAAGCTTCGTCGCTGCAGATACAACCGTTCTATTCCTATGTGCCGGATGGCAGGCAAAAGTTTGAAGGCACTGAAGTCAAGCGTGGAATCGGTGCGGCATTCCAGTCGCTGGAAGATGCACGGCAGTTTCTCGGTGAAATGAAAACGAGCAGCGAGATTCAGCTATCGGGTATCAAGACGTCCTACAGCAAGGAGGCCGAGATACGTGCGCAACTCAAGCGCGACGCCGCTGACCAATCGCGCAAATCGGCCGCCGAACTTGCCAAGGCGTATGACGTCAGGATTCAGGGGCTTTACACGATTTCCGAGGTCGCTCCGAACTTCGCCTACGGCATTCAGGCAGGCAGTTGGCCGATGCAGGTCGTCAATGTCTCCGGATCGCCGGCGCCGCCAGCGCCTGTTGCTGATCGAAGTGCAGTGGTCGAGTCACTCGAAGCCAGCAGCATCACCCTTACCGAAAACATCTATGCGGTCTTCCTGATCGCGCAATGAGTCCTTTGCCATGCTGCTGATGCTCGACAACTACGACAGCTTTACCTACAACCTCGTGCAGTACCTGCAGGCGCTGGGCGCCGAGGTCACGGTGGTGCGCAACGACGCCATGAGCGTCGACCAGGTCGCCGCGCTCAAGCCCGAGCGCATCGTCATCTCGCCCGGTCCCTGCACGCCCAACGAGGCCGGGATTTCGCTGCAATTGATCGAGCAGCTGGGTCAGACCACACCAATCCTGGGCGTGTGCCTGGGCCATCAAAGCATCGGCCAGGTCTACGGTGGCGATGTGATCCGTGCCGGCAACATCATGCACGGCAAGACTTCGCCGATTCGCCATGAAGGCAAGGGCGTGTTTGCCGGACTGCCGGACAGCTACGAGGCCACGCGCTATCACTCGCTTGTTGTGGACAAGACCACCTTGCCGGACGCACTGGAAGTCACCGCCTGGACCGAAAATCCGGATGGTTCGATGGAAGAGATCATGGGCCTGCGCCATCGCCAGTTTCCGGTCGAAGGCGTGCAGTTCCATCCCGAATCGATCCTGACCCAGCACGGACATGCCTTGCTGAAAAACTTTTTGCAGCGTTGATTGCGATGCGTCTTTGCCACCGTGACGTAGCGCACTGCGGCATCGGTGCAACGACATGCGAAATCGCAATGTCGCCCGACGCGCGCCGTGCCGCGCACCGTGTTTGAACACCGCGCCACCTTCCACAGCATCCGGATCACGATGAGCACACCCGACGACAGCATCCATTTCTACGAGCCGACGCAGGGTCACGGGCTGCCGCACGATCCGTTCAACGCCATTGTCGGCCCGCGTCCCATCGGCTGGATCGGCTCGCGCAGCGCCGAGGGCATTGCCAATCTGGCGCCGTACAGCTTTTTCAATGCGTTCAACTACGTTCCGCCGATCGTCGGCTTTGCCAGCATCGGTCGCAAGGACAGCCTGCGTAATATCGAAGCCACCGGCGAATTCACCTGGAATCTGGCTACCCGGCCGTTGGCAGAAGCAATGAACGCCAGCGCGGCGATGGTGCCTGCGGAGGTCGATGAATTCGATCTGGCAGGCCTGCAGGTGGCGCCATCGCGCCTGATCGCTGCACCACGGGTCGCTGCCAGTCCAGTCAGTTTCGAATGCCGGCTCAGCCAGCTGCTGCCGCTGCAAACCGCTGCCGGTCACGCCATCCAGACCTGGTTGGTGCTGGGCGAAGTGGTCGGCGTGCACCTGGCCAGGTCGGCGCTGCACGAGGGCATATATGACCCGGGTGCAGTGCAGACGATTCTGCGCGCAGGCGGGCCGGCCGATTACTACGAAGTGCAGCCGCAGGCGCGTTTTCGCATGACACGTCCAGGCCAATGATCGTCGCCGCTGCAACGGCAGGCGCGTCGCCTGGCGCTTGCGCTTTCCTGCACTGATCGCGCGCGTCGCAAGCCGCCTGCGTCTCCATCCATCACGTTCTGCCACGGTTGTTTCCATGCCCATCACGCCGCAAGAAGCCCTGCAACGCACCATCGAACACCGCGAAATCTTCCACGACGAAATGGTCGAGTTGATGCGGCAGATCATGCGCGGCGAGGTCTCCGACATGATGGTCGCGGCCATCCTCACCGGGTTGCGGGTCAAGAAGGAGACCATCGGCGAAATCGCCGGTGCGGCCACGGTGATGCGCGAGTTCTCGCGCCGCGTGGAGGTGAGTGATCGCAGGCACATGGTCGACATTGTCGGTACCGGCGGCGACGGTTCGCATACCTTCAACATCTCCACCTGCGCCATGTTCGTCGCCGCTGCCGGCGGTGCCAAGGTCGCCAAGCATGGCAATCGCAGCGTCTCGTCCAAATCCGGCAGTGCCGACGCACTGGAAGCATTGGGTGCGGTGATCGAGCTGCAGCCCGAGCAGGTTGCCAGCGCATTGGCGCATACCGGCATCGGCTTCATGTATGCGCCAGTGCATCACCCGGCCATGAAGGTGGTGGCGCCGGTGCGGCGCGAAATGGGCGTGCGCACTATCTTCAACATCCTCGGGCCGCTGACCAATCCGGCCGGCTCGCCGAACATCCTGATGGGCGTGTTCCACCCCGACCTTGTCGGTATCCAGGCGCGCGTCTTGCACGAGCTCGGCGCCGAACGCGCATTGGTGGTGTGGGGGCGTGACGGCATGGACGAGCTCTCGCTGGGCGCCGGCACGCTGGTTGGCGAATTACGCGATGGCCAGGTGCGCGAATACGAAGTGCACCCGGAAGATTTCGGCATTGCCATGTCGGCCAGCCGTAACCTCAAGGTGGCCGACGCTGCGCAATCGCGCGCGATGCTGCTGCAGGTCTTGGACAACGTGCCCGGCCCCGCGCTGGATATCGTGGCGCTCAACGCCGGTGCTGCGTTGTACGTGGCCGGCGTTGCCCACAGTATTGCCGACGGCGTGCTGCGCGCACGCGCGGTCATCGCCGACGGCTCCGCGCGCGCGCGGGTGGACGCCTATGTCGCCTACACCCGCCAGCTCGCCGTGCAATCCTGAGCCATGCCGGCAACCGCCACGCAACGGCCATCACCCGCCAGCATCCTCACAGTCGCGCTGGCATGCTGCGTGCTGGCGCGCAGCCGCACGCCGGTGCGGCCGTCTTGACCGATAATGCCCGCCCGCCAGGACCCGATACGATGAGCGACATCCTCAACACCATTCTTGCCCGCAAGGCCGACGAAGTCGCCGAGCGCAGTGCGCGCGTGCCGCTGGCCGAGCTGATCGCGCGCAGCGCCGACCTGCCGCTCACGCGCGGATTTGCAGCTGCCATGCAGGCCAGCATCGCCGCCGGCGACCCGGCCGTCATTGCCGAAGTGAAGAAGGCCAGCCCGTCCAAGGGTGTCATCCGGCCGGATTTCCAGCCGGCCGATATCGCGGTCAGCTACGAATTCGGTGGCGCCACCTGCCTGTCGGTGCTCACCGATGTGGATTTTTTCCAGGGATCGGATGCCTATCTGCGCCAGGCGCGCGATGCCTGCACGCTGCCGGTGCTGCGCAAGGATTTCACCGTCGACCCGTATCAGGTCTACGAAGCCCGCGTGCTCGGCGCCGACTGCATCCTGCTGATCGTCTCCGCGCTGGAAGACGCCCAACTGGCCGATCTATCGGGCCTGGCCATGCAGCTGGGCCTGGACGTGCTGGTGGAAGTGCACGATATCGACGAGCTCGAGCGTGCGGTGCAGGTGCCGGTGCCATTGATCGGCATCAACAACCGCAACCTGCGTACCTTCGAAGTGACGCTGCAGACCACGTTGGACATGCGTGCCGCGGTGCCGCGCGATCGCGTGCTGGTCACCGAGAGTGGCATCGTCACCCAGGCCGATGTGCACCTGATGCGCAGTCACGATGTGAACGCGTTTCTGGTCGGCGAGACCTTCATGCGCGCGGCCGAACCCGGCGAGTCGCTGCGTCAGCTATTCTTCGCGCATGACTGAGTCGTATCCCGTACCGCGCGAAGACGCACCGCTGGTGGTGTTCGACTTCGACCACACCTTGTACGACGGCGATTCCGGCAGTCATCTGTTTGCCTGGCTGATCAAGCGCAACCCGTTGCGCTTGCTGGTTGCGCTGTTGGCCTCGCCTATTCTCGGCCCAATGGTGGCGATGCTGCCAACCCGGCGGCGCGGCGTATCCGGCTATGTGTGGATCGCCACGTTCGGCCTGCACCGCGCACGCGAGTTCAACCGTTTCATCGACGCATACGTGCTCAAGCATGAAGCGCAGATCCGCCAGCGCCTGCTCCCGCATGCCTTGCAGGTCTTCACCCAGCACCGCGCTGCCGGCGACCGTGTGGTGGTCGCCACCGGCGCACCGCCGGAGTTGGCGCGCGCCATTCTGGGTTTCGTGGCCCATCAGGACGTGCCGGTGATCGGCAGCCTGGTCGGCCCGCGCCTGGGCGCCGTCACCGCGCGACGTCACTGCCATAACGAAGAAAAGATGCGCATGCTGCGCGAGCGCGGCTACGCCGATATCGCCATCGCCTACTCGGACAGCACCGCAGATCTGCCGCTTTTGAAGGCCGCGCGCGCACCGGTGGTGGTCAATCCCAAGGCCAATCGCGAAGCGCTGTTCCGCCAGGTACTGCCGACAGGCACGCCCATCCTCAACTGGGGTTGCCGCGACCGCGGCGGCAAGGCGCTGTAGGCGAGCGCACCATCCGGGCAGACAGGTCGTTTCGCGCGGAGCGAAACCAGTGCGCAGTCCAGCTTGCGATTTCGAATCTGGGCGTCGATGTGCGCAGGCAAACCGATGCGACCTGTAGCGCAACCAATTTTCAGGATCGTGACGCAGTCGCGATGCAGATCGTGCGGTTCGACGGCTCGAAGACGCTCTTATAAGAGGTATCGCGCAAAAGTGCCGCTGCAGGGGTCATGAAAGTGACGATGTCGGCACCGTCGCAATCGAATCAATCGGTGCCCAACCCGGCATGCAGCCAGTGCACAAGGCACTGGCTGCACAGCGCCGTCAGCGGGTGCCGTACAGCACGACGGTCTTGCCGCGTGCGTGCAGCAGGCCGTCGGCCTGCAACTTCTTGAGCACGCGGCCAGCCATTTCGCGTGAGCACCCGACCAGGCGTGCCAGCTCCTGGCGCGAAACACGCAGCTGGGTGCCCTGCGGATGGCTCATCGCTTCGGGCTCTTTGGCCAGGTCGTGCAGCGTGCGCACGATGCGGTCGGTCACGTCGAGGAAGGCCAGGCGGCTGGCTTTCCTTGTGGTATCGAGCAGCCGTTTTGAAAGCTGAACACCGATCGCATACAGAATCTTCGGCGCATCAGGCGACAGGCTGGTCTGGAACAGCTGCTGCAGCCGCTCGTAGCTGATCTCGGCCAACTCGCACTGGGTGCGGGTACGCAGGATCACCTCGCGGGTGTCGGATTCGATGAATAGCCCCATTTCACCGACGAATTCCCCGCTACCGAAGTAGCCCAGCACCAACTCACGGTCGTCATCTTCCTCGGCGATGATGCTGACCGAGCCGCTGATCACGTAGTAGAGGGTGCCGGCCGGGTCTCCTGGCCGGAACACATCGGTCCGGGTTGGATAGCGCCGTCGGTGGCTGTGCGCCAGGAAACGCTCGATGGTGCCCGCGTCCAGCGCCAGGGAAGGGGTAGCGTTACGTACCGTCGTAGTGACAACCGTCGTATTTCCTGGGCTCATGGTAGTTCCGCGTGTGATTCCTGAAGCTTAACGGCATGAGTCATGCAAGGTAAACCACTCTTAACATCGGCATTTCGTTGCTGGGATCTTTGGCTCATAATTGACTCCTTTCCCGCTTTCCATAAGGACAGACCGACGTGGTCAAGCCGTTGCCTCGTCTGAGGCTACAGGGGTTCAACAACCTCACCAAGGCGTTGAGCTTCAACATCTACGACGTCTGTTATGCGCGTACCGAAGAGGAGCGTCAGCGCTACATCGAGTATATCGATGAGCAATACGACGCCGATCGTCTGACGCAGATCCTGACCGATGTGGCCGAGATCATTGGCGCCAACATCCTCAATATAGCACGTCAGGACTACGATCCGCAGGGGGCATCGGTGACGATCCTGATCTCCGAAGAGCCGGTGATCGACAAGAAGCAGGCCGGCAAGGAGTTGATTTCCGATGCCGTGGTTGCTCATATGGATAAGAGTCATATCACTGTCCATACATATCCGGAAACGCATCCGCAGGAAGGCATCGCCACGTTCCGCGCCGACATCGACGTCGCGACCTGCGGCGTGATTTCGCCGTTGAAGGCGCTCAACTACCTGATCGAGAGTCTGGAATCAGACATCGTGATCATGGATTACCGCGTGCGCGGCTTCACGCGCGATGTGAAGGGCAAGAAGCATTACATCGATCACAAGATCAACTCGATCCAGCAATTTCTCGCCAAGAACGTGAAGTCGCGCTACGAGATGTTCGACGTCAACGTCTACCAGGAAAATATCTTCCACACGAAGATGCACCTGAAGGACTTCGACCTGGATCAGTACCTGTTCGAAGAGCGCGCCAAGAACCTCTCGTTCAAGGAGCGCATGAAGATCGAAACCCTGCTCAAGCGCGAAATCGAAGAACTGTTTCACGGACGCAACCTGAGCGAATAAGCGCAGGAGCCTCCTGTTGCGTGCTTGCTTGCAAGTGCGCAAACGCCACAAGGCGGGACGGCCCGCCACGCGACGACCTCGCGTTCCACAGCCGACGGCGGCCCAGTGTGCAAACACTGGGCCGCTTTTTTTTTGTCTGTTTTTTTCTGTGAGGAGTACTGCAATGCCCTGGATCCATCTGTTGCTGGCCGGCCTGTTCGAGATCGGCTTTGCCATGGGACTGAAATACAGCGACGGCTTCACTCGCCTGTGGCCGACCGTGCTGACCATCGGCCTTGCTGGCACCAGCCTGTGGTTTCTGACGCAGGCGCTGAAGACCATTCCGGTTGGCACCGGCTATGCGATCTGGACCGGCATCGGCGCCCTGGGCGTGACCATTGCCGGTATCGCGCTCTTCGGCGATAGCGCCTCTTGGTCGCGCTTGGCGTGCATCGGTCTGATCGTGGCTGGCGTGATCGGGCTGAAGCTGGTCGGGTAGTCAGTCCCCCAGCGTTTGCGGCGCAAACCCCGGACTCCGACTCGGAGTCTGCCTATCGCCACGCCTTTGGCACGCCCCCTCAACAAAGGGGGGGGCGCTTCAGTGGCGTACCGGGGAAGCAGTTGATCGCTGTGTCGGGTGTACTCGGGTGCAGGCTAGATTTTGGTCGCCGGTCGCCGGTCGCCGGTCCCCGATTTCCGATTTCCGATTTCCGATTCCCGGCTAGAGGCGGTAGGCAACCGTCTTCATCAGCTTGGAGGCCAGGGCCATTGCGCTGGGGATCGGAGCCGGGAGCGGGCGGGCGCCGGCCTGCTCGGCCTGATCGGCGTGGCGGGCCTCGTCGATCTTCATCACACGCAGGATGGCGCGGCTGCGTTGGTCGCTCTGGGGCAGGGTTTCCAGGTGCTCATCCAGGTGGGCTTCGACCTGACGTTCGGTCTCGACCACGAATCCCAGGCTCCAGTCGTCGCCGCGCAGCCCGGCCAGCGCGCCGAGCGCGTAGCTGCCGGCGTACCACACGGGGTTGAACAGGCTGGGGCGGCTGTCCAGCTCGTGCAGGCGGTCGGCGCACCAGGCCAGGTGGTCTGTCTCTTCCTGGGCAGCTTCCAGCAGGTGGTGCTGGGTGTGCGCGTCGCGGGCGACCGCGGCCTGGCCGAAATACAGGCCTTGCGCGCACACCTCGCCAACATGGTTGATGCGCATCAGGCCGGCGGCATGGCGACGCTGCTCCGGGTCCAGGACGACGTCGGGTGTGTCGGCGGCGGGATTGGGGCGTTCGGCCGGCGGATTACCGAAGACGGTGTCCAGCGCGCGCTGGGCTTCGACCAGCAGCCGGTCGAGCGGGCTGTGCAGGCGGGTGGGGGAGATCTGGGTCATACGGCGATTCTGGCCCCGCTCCGCCGTGCTGCCAACCGCCATGGCGCAGGTGTCGCTGCAACTTGCGTCGCCGCCGAGCGTCCCGTACAATCCCGCCTCTTCTGTTTCGCCTTCACAACGCGTGGCAAAGTTCCAGTGGTCATCGGCCGCTGCAATCCGCCCGACCACTCAAGAGTTTTCTCATGACTACGTTCACCGCCAAGTCCGAGACCGTTCAGCGCGACTGGTATCTCGTTGACGCCGCCGGCAAGACGCTCGGCCGTCTGTCCACCGAACTGGCCCGCCGCCTGCGCGGCAAGCACAAGCCGGTTTACACCCCTCACGTCGATACTGGCGATTACCTCGTGGTGATCAACGCCGAGAAGATCGTCGTCACGGGCAACAAGCTGAAGGACAAGAAGTATCACCGCTTCACCGGCTACATCGGTAACCTGAAGACCGAGAGCCTGGAGCAGGCGCTGCAGCGCCACCCGGAGCGCGTGATCGAAATCGCCGTCAAGGGCATGCTGCCGAAGGGCCCACTGGGCCGCACCATGTACCGCAAGCTCAAGGTCTATTCGGGTGCCGAGCATCCGCACGCCGCCCAGCAGCCGCAAGTTCTGGATATCTAATCATGGCTATCACGCAAAACTACGGCACTGGCCGCCGCAAGTCCTCCACCGCTCGCGTGTTCCTGCGCAAGGGCACCGGCAACATCACCGTCAACGACCGTCCGCTGGACGAATTCTTTGGTCGTGAGACTGCGCGCATGATCGTGCGCCAGCCGCTGGAACTGACCAAGAACACCGAAAGCTTCGACATCATGGTCACCGCCTCCGGCGGCGGCACCACCGGCCAGGCCGGTGCGATCCGTCTGGGCATCGCCCGTGCGTTGGTCGAGTACGACGAAACCCTGAAGTCCGAGCTGCGCAAGGCTGGCTTCATGACCCGCGACGCTCGCGAAGTCGAGCGTAAGAAGGTCGGTCTGCACAAGGCCCGTCGCGCCACCCAGTTCTCCAAGCGCTGATCCATCGCGTTTGGCGCGTCCTGGTTCGCCGGGATGCCTGCTTCAAAAGCCCGGCCATGCCGGGCTTTTGTCGTTTTGGAATTCCGGTGTGTGGCCCTGCGAGCGCGTAGCGAAAATCGTCTTGGAGACTGAACGCAATCAGCCTGAACGCAGGTGCGCGACGTCGCCGCCGGACGCCGGGCAACAAAAAAGGCCCGATCTTTCGATCGGACCTTTTGTGTTTGGCTGCCCCGGATGGATTCGAACCACCGAATGCCTGAGTCAGAGTCAGGTGCCTTACCGCTTGGCGACGGGGCAATAAACGTGTTGGTCCAAGATTATTGCATGCCCGTGAGGGCGTGAATACCTTGGTGGCTATGGGTGGACTCGAACCACCGACCCCAGCATTATGAGTGCTGTGCTCTAACCGGCTGAGCTACATAGCCTAGGGAGCCGGCAATTCTCACGATGCGCCGTGCTGTTGTCAAGCATTTCGTTTTCAGCTTGTGAGCCGGGCGTCGCCGTGGCAGAGTCGGTGGCAGTAGATTTTCAGGAGTCCGCATCGTGATCGATCCGGACGGTTTCCGGCCAAACGTCGGCATTGTGCTGATGCGGCAGGACGGTCAGGTGTTCTGGGCGCGACGTGTGCGCAGGGACGGCTGGCAGTTCCCGCAAGGTGGCATGAACACCGATGAGACGCCCGTTGAAGCCATGTACCGCGAGTTGCGCGAAGAAACCGGGTTGTTGCCTGAGCATGTGGAATTGCTCGGCGCCACGCCTGGATGGCTACGCTATCGGCTTCCCAGCCGGGCGGTGCGCCGCAATGAGCGGCAGGTGTGTATCGGGCAGAAGCAGGTCTGGTTCCTGCTGCAGTTCACCGGCGACGAATCCCATCTCAAGCTCGACCATACCGACACCCCGGAGTTCGACCACTGGCGCTGGGTGGACTTCTGGTATCCGGTCGAGCACGTGGTGATGTTCAAGCGCGGCGTCTATGCCCGCGCGCTGCGTCATCTGGCGCCGCTTGCGCAGAGCCTGGCCGGTCCGGCGGCAGTCGGTGCGATGCCCGAGCATGCGCTGGAGGCGTGGTTGCCGGGCAGCAGCGCGGCAGGGCACGACAGCCCACGCAAGCGGCCACGCAAGCGCAACGGGGCTCGTGCGATGCGGATTAATAATGATTAACGGATGGAATTGACACCTATTCTCGTTTGCGGTGCAATCAGTGCCGGTCCTTTCCGGATCGCCAACACCCGACCGATACTGTGTACGTCTGCATCTGTAATGGGGTCACCGACCACCAGATCCGCGAAGCGGCCGAGAATGGCTGCGCCAGCCTTGCCGAACTGACCATGCGCACCGGATGTGGGTCCAATTGCGGCTCGTGCCTGGAGATGGCGGGCGACCTGTTGAGCCAGGCACATGCCACCCGCGCATTGCCGTTGCCGCTCCTGGGGCTCGCGAGCGCTGCCTGAGGCAGCACGTTTAGGGGCCGAGGGTTCCGACGATGGCCTTGGAGATTTCCACGCGGTACCTGATGCCAGAGGTATCTGCCGTCCCGCGCCGCGAATGCCCGTGGCATCCCTGCGCCGCTGGGGCTACCTGCAGCGAAGTGGTTGCTCGGTAATGACCGGCACAGGACGTCAGCCGGTTACCAGCCTGATCCGCCATTGCAGCTGCCAGCGCCTGGCAGCTCCTGCGGCGCACGGCGTGTCCCGCAACTGATCACGATTCGCGTTCCTTCATGCGCCGCGCCAACGCGCTAGAGTGCGGCCGGCTCACTCTCTCGGAGACATCGCATGAAGGGCGATACCAAGGTCATCGAGTACCTCAACAAGGTGCTCTACAACGAACTCACTGCGATCAACCAGTACTTCCTGCACGCCAAGATGCTGAAGAACTGGGGCCTGAAAGAACTGGCCGAGCATGAGTACAAGGAATCCATCGACGAGATGAAGCATGCGGACAAGCTGTCCGACCGCATTCTGTTTCTCGAAGGGCTGCCCAATTTCCAGGCCTTGGGCAAGCTGCGCATCGGCGAGAACCCGACCGAGATGTTCCGCTGCGATCTGACCCTGGAGCGCGAGGCGGTTGTCGTGCTGCGCGAGGCGGTGGCGTATGCGGAGACCGTCAAGGACTACGTGAGCCGCCAGTTGCTGGTGGACATCCTGGAGTCCGAAGAAGAGCACATCGACTGGCTGGAAACCCAGCTGGACCTGGTGGCGCGCATCGGCGAGCCGAATTACCTGCTGACCAAGCTGGACGACTAACGCGCGTCTGGTCGGGGTTGTCTTTATTTGGCGCTGAATTTACGGGTGCGCGGCACTTCTGCTGGTCGGTGTTTTCGGCGATTGTTTGCTGATGACCTGCTTCTACAGATTCTGTTGCCGGGTGAGAGTGCGTGGCTTCGCCATACCCTCACCCCAATCCCTCTCCGGCAGGAGAGGGGCTCTGGTGTCCTTCCGGGAGCAGGGAGGCTTGAGCGTCCTTTCGTGTGCGAAGGCGTTGAGCATCAGAGCGATTTGAGCCTCGCGATAACGGATGCAGGTGACGGTCACCAGGCGTCTGCCGCTGCTTCGACAGCACTGATGTGATTACTGATTTGTCGTGCTGGCGTCGGCTTGCAGGCGGGCGACCTGGCCCAGCAGGGCGAGGCGGGCGCGGGCGTATTCGGCGATGACCAGGGCGACCATGACCGAGGGGCGTTCGATGGTGCCGGTGCGGGCGGCCAGTTCGATCCGCCGTGCCGCGTTGGACACCGCCTGCGCACCGACGTTGGCGCTGGAGGACTTGAGGGTGTGGGCGAGGTCGCGCAGCTGCATGCTGTCGCGGTTGGCGGCGGCCGCTTCCAGTTGTTCGATGATCAGCGGTGCGTCTTCCAGGAACAGCTGCAGAATGGTGATGGTATCCGCGCCGGCCACGTCGTACAGCTCGTCGATCACGCTGTTGTCCAGGATCGGCAGGGCGCGTGCCTGCGCAGCGGCGCTGGCGCTTTCGGGATCGTGGGGCGCCTGGCCGGCGTTGCTTGGGCCGGGCAGCAGCGCCTGACGCGGTAGCCAGCGTTGCAGGCAGGCGTCCAGCTGTTCGCGTGCGACCGGCTTGGACAGATAGTCGTCCATGCCGGCGGCCAGGCAGCGTTCGCGGTCGCCGGCCATGGCGTTGGCGGTCATGGCCACGATCGGCACCGGGCGGCCGCCGCTTTCGGTTTCCATGGCGCGCCAGCGGCGAGTGGCGGCATAGCCATCCAGCACCGGCATCTGGCAATCCATGAAGACCATGTCGTAGCGGGTGGATTCCATGCGGGCCAGTGCGGCTTCCCCGTCGGTGGCGGTGTCGGCCTCGAAGCCAAGCACCGCCAGCAGCTTCTGCGCGACCAGCAGGTTCACCGGGTTGTCTTCGACCAGCAGGATGCGCACCTCGCGGGCATTGGCCATCGGCGGCGGCAACGGCTCGGGGATCATCGCCGAGGCCAGCGTGGTGGCGTGGGCGGGCTTGGGTTCGGGCGGCAGCACCAGGGCGCGCAGGGTTTCGTCCGGGCTCAGGCGTGGCACCAGGGTGGCGTGATCCTGCAGTTCGCCCGGTACCGGTTCTTCGCCGTACAGCCAGATCAGCCGCGCGCTGTTGGCATTTTCCGGGCGCGCAAGTGCGCGGTGCACTGCGCGTGCGCTGTAGCGCAGCGTGTCGTGGTCGGCGATGACGCAGCGGAAGCCTTGGCTGTCGCTGTGCCGGCGCACGCGTTCGAGCGCTTCCTGGGTGGTTTCCATGAGCACGTGGGACACGCCCCAGCTGTCGAGCAGGCGCTTGAGGCGTTGCGACAGGCGCGCATCGGAGCTGATCACCATCACGCGTGCGGCGTCGGCGCCGGTGGCCTGCTGGAGGTCGCCGATGACCTTGAGCAGCGGGATTTCGAACCAGAACGTGGAGCCGCGCCCGGGTTCGGATTCCACCCCGATGCGGCCGCCCATCAGGTCGATGATGCGTTTGCAGATCGCCAGCCCCAAGCCGGTGCCGCCGTACAGCCGCGTGGTGGAGGCGTCGGCTTGTGCGAAGGAGCGGAACAGGCGTGCCTGCTGGTCCGGGGCGATGCCGATCCCGGTATCGCGTACCTGGAAACGCAGCAGATGCTGGGCGCGCGTTTCGCCCAGGCGGCGCAGCTGGATGTCGACGCTGCCGCGTTCGGTGAACTTGATGGCGTTGCCGATCAGATTGCCCAGCACCTGGCGCAGGCGGATCGGATCGCCGCGCACCAGCAGCCGTACCGACGGTTCGATATCCAGGCTCAGGCGCAGCTGGCGGCCTTCGGCGGTGCGCTGCAGCAACTGCATGACGCCGTCGAGCAGTTCGCGCAGATTGAAGGTGGTGATTTCCAGTTCGAGCTTGTTGGCCTCGAGCTTGGAGTAATCGAGGATGTCGTCGACGATGCGCAGCAGTTGCAGCGAGCTGCCGGTGGCGGTCTGCAGCATGTCGCGCTGATCAAGGCTGAGCTGGCCGCTGGAGATCAGCTCCAGCATCGGAATGATGCCGTTGAGCGGGGTGCGGATCTCGTGGCTCATGGTGGCCAGGAATTCGCCCTTGGCCAGGGTCGCGGCCTCGGCGGCCTGCTTGGCGCGCAGCAGTTCCTGTTCGAGTTCGCCGTGGCGCCGCAGTTCCTGCTGCAAGCGTTCGCGGGCCAGGTCGGCTTCCTCAAGGCGCTGCGCCAACGCGTGCTGCGCATGGGCGGCACGGTGAGCGGCAAACGCGGCACACAGTCCGCAGACCACCGCCAGCACTGCCGACACCGCGCTGACGGCGCGCCACGGGCCCTGTAGCGAAGACCACTGCAGGCCTGCGCCGAGTGCGGCTGCCAGCGCGGCCAGGACTGCCAAGGTGCTCCAGGCGCGAAGACCTGCTGCCCGCTCTCTCACTCAGAGCACCGCGCTTGTGAAGTCGAAGTCCAGTTCCTTGCCGACGGTCTGCACCAGGTTGCCCTGGATGAAATCCACACCGCTCATCCACATCGCAGCCGCTGCCTGCGGATCTTCGATGCGTTGGCCGATGATCAGCAGGCCGCGCTGGTGGGCGATGTCGATCACGCCGCGCAGTTCGTCGCGCACCGCCGCGTTGCCGTGCGCATCGGCGAAGCGGTTGGCCATGCGTACGAAGCTCAGCGGCAACTGGCCCAGCAGTGCGTTGGCTTCGTCGCCGGGTTCGAACTGGCTAAGGCAAAACTGCACGCCGGCCGGCATCAACTTGGCGCAGAACTGCTGCACGGTGACGGCATGGATCAGTGCATCGTCCAGGCGCAGATCCACGATCAGCGACTGGCCGGCCACGCCACGTTCGACTAGTGCCTTGAGCAGCCAGTCGGCGAAGGCATCGCGGGCCAGCGTGCGCGGCGATTGCGAGACGAACAGGCGCAGCGGCGGGCTGGCGTGCTGGTACAGGTGCAGCAGGCCCAGCGCGTGGTCCATGACCTGCTGGTCCAGATCGGCGATGCGCCCGGCGGCTTCTGCGGCAGGAATGACCTGGCCTGCCGAGAGCAAGATGCCATCGGCCTGGCGCAGCCGCAGCAGCACCTGGTACTGCGCGGTGTCGCCGCCGGCCACCGCCACGATCGGCTGATAGGCCAGTTCCAGTTGGCCTTCGACCAGCCGCAGTTGTTCCTGCTGTTCGGCCTGGCTGGGCGCCAGATAGGTCTGCACGCCGTCGCTGCGCAGGCGTGCCTGCAGCGCGGTGCGTTCGACCGCTTCCAGCGCGCTGCCGGTGTCGTCGAAGCCCAGGCCCAGCGGTGCGACGCCGATGGCGCAGCGCACATGCACGGATTCTTCTTCGCGCACCGGAAAGGCGTTGGCTGACAGCCGATGGCGGATCTCCAGCGCCTGCTGTTCCAGGCTGGCTTCGGGCATGTCGACGGCCAGCAGCAGGAAGCTGTTGTCGTTCAAGCGCGCCAGCGGGTAGGGCTGGGCGGCGCTGGCCAGGCGGTGCCCGGCCTGGGTCATCAGGCGCTCGTAGGCGGCATAGCCGTAACGCTCGCGCAGGCCGAGCGCGCTGGCGATCTCGATGAAGAACAGGCCGCCGGACTGCTTGCGCTCCAGCGCGTCGGCGAGCAGGTCCATCACGTGGCCGCGGGTGGGCAGGCCGGTTTCCGGATTGCTGCGCACGCTGACCTGTTCGCCGGCTTGCTGCAGTGCCTGTTGGCGTGCGCGGCGGATGCGGTTGGACACCGCAGCGATCAGATGGCGCGGGCGGATCGGCTTGGTGAGGAAGTCGTCGGCGCCGCTGTCGAGCACTTCGAACTGGCGCTCCGGGTCGGGGTCGCCGGTCAGGAACACGATCGGCAGCAACTGCTGACCGGGCTGCTGGCGGATCAGCGTGGTCAGGCGGATGCCGTCCAGCTCGGGCATGTGCAGATCCATCAGGATCAGATCCGGGTGATAGTCCTGGATCGCCTGCGGCACGCTGGCGGCGGTCATCTCGACCTGCGCATGCATCCCGGCGCCGTGCAGCACGCTCTGCGCAAACAAGGCCTGCGAGCGGTCGTCTTCGACGATGAGGACGCGGTACGGCGCATCGGCGGCGACATTGTCCTCGCCATCGTGCGGCGCGGTGGGCGCTGCCGATGTGGGTGACACCGTGGGCGCCGATGCTGCGGCAACACGTGCGCTGCCGCTGGCCGCCACCGCGCGCGGCACCACCACGGCCACGGCCGGGCTGGCCGCCGCTGCAGCGGCAGGCGCAGGAATGATCGCCGCGCTCACCGGCACAGCGGCGTCGGCCGGCGACGCAACCTCATCGGCCCAGCGACGCCAGTGGTCGGCCGGTGGGGTCTCGGCGCGAAGTGGGCGATTACGCGTGGCGGTGTCGTCACGTGTGGTGGAAGAAACCGGATCTCGGGCGGCCATCGATACTCCCTACAGTCGCTGTGATTATGCGATGAACTTCACGGTAGCGGGGAGCTGCGTGCAGTTGGCGTGGCGGCAGGGCGCATCGGCGCAACCAGCCGACGCATGCCCCGCCACAGCAATCGCCAGACCCACCACACCACCAGCCCCGCCATCAGGCTGGAGCCCACCGCAAGACCCAGTGCCAGCCAGGGGTGCGCCAGTGCCAGTGCCAAGGCGGTGGTGGCGATGGTGTCTTCGGCCAGCGAGGCGATCCAGTTGCTGGCCGGTTCGGGCGAGGTGTTGAGCAGTGCGCGGGTGCCGGCCTTGAGCGTGTGGCTGGTCAGCGCCACGCCGGCACCGGCCGCCAGGGCGCCTGCGCCCAGGTCGCCATCGGGCGAGAGCGTCGCCGCTGCGAGGAAGGCGCCGGCTGGCACGCGGGCCAGCGTCTGCAGCAGGTCCCAGCCCGAATCCACGCCCGGAATCTTGTCGGCGAAGAATTCGGCCACTGCCAGCGCGCCGGAGGTGCCCAGGACCCACCACGACTGCGCCGGATGCAGCGCCGACGGCAAGTCGATCCAGCCCAGCAGGCCGGCCAGGCCGACGCCGAACACGGTGAGATAGACCCGGATGCCGGCCAGCCAGGCCAGCAGGATGCCGATCACGAACAGATGCGCTTCGCTCATGGCGTGGTTCCCTGCAAACAATTGCAGAACTATCGCAGAACTTTGGGATAACCGCCGGTCCAGCGCCAGCGCGACGATTGTCTGGGCTCTGGCACACTACGCCGCCCATGATTGCGCCGGCCCGTCCGGACCCGATGCCCATGAGACCAGCCGCACGCGTGCAGATCGTCCAACGTGCCTCCGGCGGTGGCCGTTCCGGTGGCCGCTGGTTGTGGCTGCTGGTTGCCATCGTATGGCTGGCTTCGCTGGGCGGGGCGTGGTGGATGGCCACCCGCACGGCCGCCCCGCGGCTGGTGAAGGCCGAGGCAGCGCTGCAGCAGGCGCAACGCAGCCAGGTCCAGCAACGTCGGCAGATCGAGCAGTTGCAGCAGCGCCAGGTCAATCTGGCGATGTCCGACAAGATCAGCCGCGCGGCCAATACCGAAGTGCAGGCCTCGCTGGCCGAGCGCGACGAGCAGATCGCCGCGCTGCGCGCCGACGTGGCCTTCTACGAGCGGTTGGTGGGCTCCACCGCACAGCGCAAGGGGCTCAACGCGCACTCGGTGCAGTTCACCGCCGAAGCCGGCGGCACGTGGAACTACAGCGTGGTGCTGACCCAGAACCTCAACCGCGGGGCCATCAGTCAGGGCCAGCTGCGCTTTGCGGTGGAAGGCGTGCGCGCCGGCAAGCTGGTGACGGTGAGCTGGAACGAATTGCACCAGAAGCCCGATGCCGCCGGGCAACCGTACTCGTTCCGGTATTTCCAGCAGCTGGACGGTAGCGTGATCCTGCCGAAGGATTTCACCCCGCAACGTGTCAAAATCTCCCTGAGCGGCGATGGGGCGCCGGGGCGCCGGTCAGTCAGACATTCGATTGGAAAGTCGCCGGCAGTGGCGCGGGGGAGTAGCTCATGTTCGGAAACAAGTCCAACCGTGGTGCGCAGACCGTGGTCGATACCTTGATCGGGCCGCAGGTGGTCATCCGCGGCGACCTGACGTTCAGCGGCGGGCTGTATGTGGAAGGCCGCATCCTGGGCAAGGTGATTGCCGAAGACGGCGCCAGCGCCACCCTGACGGTGGCCGAGCAGGGCAGCATCGAAGGCGAAGTGCGTGCGCCGGTGGTGATCATCAACGGCCAGCTGACCGGCGATGTGCATGCGGCCGAGCGGGTCGAACTGGCCGCCAATGCGCGCGTGCAGGGCAACGTGCACTACCAGGTGGTGGAAATGAGCGCGGGCGCGCAGCTTACCGGGCGGCTGATCCATGCCACCACGGCCGGCGCAACCGCGGCGCTGCCGGCCCCGGAACCCAGCCGTGCCGAACCGGTCACGGCGTTGCAGGCCGAAACCGCCGACGCCTGAGCGCGGCATGCGCGGTGAATGCCGCAGCAGCCGATGCGGCGGCATGGCTTGAAGTGGCGCGCTCCGGCCCCCATGCTGGCGCCATGAGTACGCTCGTTTCGCTTCCTACTGCCGCCCCGGCGCCGGACTACCAGTCCATCGACCGGCCACTGAACTTTTCCGTGGCCGCTGCCGCCAAGGTGCGCGAGCTGATCCAGGAAGAAGGTAATGCCGACCTGGCATTGCGCGTGTACATCCAGGGCGGAGGGTGTTCCGGTTTCCAGTACGGCTTCGAGTTCGACGAGAACCGTGCCGAGGACGACCTGGCCGTGGCCACCGATGGCGTCACGCTGCTGGTGGATCCGCTGAGCCTGCAATACCTGATGGGCGCCGAGGTGGATTACACCGAGAGCCTGACCGGCGCGCAGTTCGTGATCCGCAATCCCAACGCGAAAACCACCTGCGGTTGCGGGAGCAGCTTCAGCGTCTGATTGCATCTGGGTAGATGCGGATTGTGTGACGCATCTGGGTAAGCGCGGATTGCGGCGCAGAGCGCGTGCTTCTGCAGTGCATCTGCATTGATGAATAAGGTGACTGTCGAACGTGGGATCGGTCGCGGCAGAGTGGCATGCTGGTCTCGCTCGATGTTGACCAGCTGGCGATGAGGTGGGCGCATTGCAGGTGACGGGACTGGTCTGCATGCCTCGCTTACCTTGCGGTGCGCGCTGTGATGAGGAAGGCGCATCGCTTGCTTCGCCGCTGCAGTTCGTCGGGCGATTGCCGACCGCCATCACGATGAGGCTGCCAACGCGAACCGCGCAGTGCGCGCATGGCGGCGACTGATCAGGCAGGCGTGTGAGTGCGTCCACGCTGAGCGATTCTGCGGCAATCCTTCAGTACGATGACAGCGCTGCGCGCCACCTCGTGACATGTAAACAGCGATCCACGCGCCGCGTTGAAAGTGCCTGTGCCACGCGCGACGTTGCAACGATCTTCAGCACGACCACAGGAATACAGCGCGTTGCTGTCGATAGCCAGGCACGCATCTGATTGCGTGGGTTGCGCCCGCAAGGCGGGCGACCTGCACGCGCGCGTAACGCGCTACGACGCTTTCTGCGCCGCAGGTTTCGCGGCGCGCGCGCCAGCTTCGTGCGTGCGCGATGGTGCATGGATCCAGATGGCCATACTGCGTGCGTGCTTACCGCTGACGCCACGATATGCGCGTTTTCTCCAGGCATTGCCGCTCGTTCACGCTGATCCACCGCGGTCATGTGCGACACGGTGCTGACACGCCTGCCATGCCTTGTGCCCATTCCAAGCCGTTGCGCAGTGACCACTCCCTCTCCTTCCGCACCTCGATCGCACCGGCGTTGGGTGATTGCTGCGCGTCTTCCGTCCTTCCCCAAGAGAGCATCACTTCATGTTGCAGATCAACTCCCGTTCGGCGTTTGGCCTGGCGGCCATGTTGGGCATCGCCAGCGCAGTGCTTGCACCCAGCGCGCAGGCCGCGCCCGCGCGGCACCTTGCTCACCAGCAATTTCCTGACCAGCTACACCCGTGATGCGATTGGTGCGATGCTGGCCTCCGAGCCGCAGGCCGAGCAGCCCAAATGCAATGTCCGTGTTGCCGAATTCACCTATGCAACCGCATCTGGCGTGCTGCTGATTCCGGATGGCAAGCGGTGTGCCGGGCCGTATCCGTTGCTCGGCTGGGGGCGTCCGACCGGAACGGTTCGCGCCGAGGAGCAGGCCAAGGACATCCGCGATGCCAAGGGCAACGACCCACTGGTCACGCGCCTGGCCAGCCAGGGGTATGTCGTGGTCAGCAGCGATTATCTGGGCCTTGGTAAGTCCAACTACGGTTATCACCCGTATTTGCACAGCGCGACCGAGGCAAGTGCGACCATCGATGCGATGCGCGCGGCGCGCAGCGTGTTGCAGCGCTTGAACACGCCGCTGTCCGGCAAGGTGATGCTGTCGGGTTATTCGCAGGGCGGCCACACGGCGATGGCCACCCAGCGTGAGATAGAAGCGCATCTGTCCAAGGAATTCCAGCTGGTGGCCAGCGCGCCGATCTCCGGGCCTTACGCGCTGCAGCAGACGTTTTTGGACAGCTGGAGCGGCAGCAACGCGGTGGGCGAAAGCAGCTTTGGCATCATTCTGGGCAGCTATGCCATCGTCGCGATGCAGCACACGTATAAGAATATCTATCTGGAGCCCGGGCAGGTGTTTCAAGACCCGTGGGCGGCCAAAGTGGAGCCCTTGTTCCCGGGCAAGCAAAGCCTGACCGATCTGTTTCTCGGCGACACCTTGCCAGGCATCGATCAACTCAAGGCGTATTTCCAGCCTGGCTTCTACCGCGACTTTGCCAGCAATCCCGCCAACCCGTTCCGCCAGGATCTGGCGCGCAACGATCTGCTGGCGTGGACGCCGCACACCCCGACATTGCTGTGTGGTTCGTCCAACGATGCCACCATTCCGCTCAAGAACGCGCAGACCGCCATCGCCAGCTTCAACCGGCGTGGCAGCAACCAGGTGGCGGTGGTGGATATCGGCACCGGCAACTCCAGCGACAACTCGGCCTTCGTCCATCTGTTGACGAACGAACCGTGCATCGTGGCAGTGCGGCATCAGCTGTTGGACAAGCAGCGCTGACGCGGCGGTCGTTGCTTGACGCTGCCGAAGGGTTTGCAGGGGCGGGCGTCTCGAAGCCCGCCCCTGCAATGGCTTCACTGCAACCGATGCAATGCACTGCCATGACCACTGGCTCACGTGCGTGTCCTGACAGGGCCGCACCCGCGCGCTGTCCAGTGACGGGGGCAGCGTGCCACTTGGCGTGAACCGCATCCCGAGCCAGTGGCCAGCGCGAGCGCCGTCCGCGTCTGAACACGCCCCGCAGGCGCGCTCGATAGAGGGCGTACGATGGTTGCAGGCGCTGCCGATTATCGGCAGGCTTGCGCCGATGTCAGAGTCTCTTTTTTCATCTTCCGGTTTTGCCTTCACCCACGCGCCGCTCGATCGCGGCGATGTGCTGCGTGACGATCCCGACGCCCTGGCGCATCTGTGGCCACAAGGCCGTGTGCTGTTGATCGACGCCAAGGGCGCGGCGCTGGCCGATGCCGATGGCCAGCCGCTGTTGCTGGATGGCGCCGAACTGGGCGACGGGCCGGAGGCAGCGATCTTCCTGGGTCTGCGCGATGCGGTGGGCTGGTTCTGCCTGCCGGCCGACATCGTCGCGGTGCAGGCGCCGCAGCGGATCGATCTGCGCCAGGCCGCTGCCGACTGGCCTGCCGAGAGCGCTACCGCCTTCGCCTATGCACGGGCGATGTTGCACTGGCAATCGCGCACGCGCTTTTGCGGCGTGTGCGGCGGTGCGATCGCGTTCCGGCGCGCCGGCTTCATCGCGCACTGCACGCAATGCCAGACCGAGCATTACCCACGCGTGGACCCGGCCATCATCGTTGCGGTCAGCGATGGCGCGCGTTTGCTGCTCGGTCGTCAGGCCAGTTGGGCGCCAGGACGTTATTCGGTGATTGCCGGGTTCGTCGAACCGGGTGAGTCGCTGGAGCAGACCGTAGCGCGCGAGGTGTACGAAGAAACCCGCGTGCATGTGCAGGACTGCCGCTACCTCGGCGCGCAGCCTTGGCCGTTTCCGGGGGCGCTGATGTTGGGGTTCACCGCGCGTGCCGCTGCGACCGAGGTGCCACAGGTCACCGGTGAGCTGGAAGACGCGCGCTGGGTCAGCCATGTGCAGGTCAGCGCCGCGCTGGCCGGCGAGGGCGATATCGGGTTGCCGCCGCGCATTTCCATCGCGCGTGCGTTGATCGAGCATTGGCATCGTGCGCATGGCTGAGTCTGGCCGGCTCTTGCGGTGTTGCAGCGGCGCTCGCGTCCGCTCGGCTAGACTCGGCTGAGGAGGCCTGCCCATGTTCACCACCCTGGTTGCCGTCGTCGTCGCGCTCACGCTGGGCCATCTGGTACCGGCGCAGGTGGCCAGGCTGCGCAATTTCGCCTGGTTCGGCCAATGGCTGCGCCGGCTGGATGGTTACGCGGCCGGGCGCGGTGCGTGGCAAGGGCGCTATGGCGTACTGCTGGCCGTGCTACCGGCGCTGCTGGTGTTGCTGGTGCAGTGGCTGCTGGACGATGTCTGGCACGGTTTTCTGGACTTGCTGTTCGGCGTGGCGGTGCTGGCCTGGACCTGGGGCCCGCGCGATCTGGATCGCGATGTGGAAGCGGTCATCGACGCCGACGAGCCGCACACGCGGCGCGAAGCGATTTCGCACCTGCAGGCCGCCGGCGGCAGCGTGCACGAAGACGCGCCGTCGCTGGTGGAAGCGGTGGTGGTCAATGGGTTGCGGCGTTGGTTTTCGGTGCTGTGGTGGTTTCTGCTGCTGGGGCCGTTCGGCGCGGTGCTGTATCGGCTCACCGCCCTGGCGGTGGAAAGCCCGCTGGCCGTGTTGCTGCCGCCCCGCAATCTGGCTGGCGCGCGCTGGCTGCTGGCGGTGCTGGAGTGGCCGGTGGCGCAGTTGATGACGATGTCGATGGCGCTGGTGGGTAACTTCGACACCGTGTTTCGCGCCTGGCGCGAAGCGCATGGCAACCGCTGGTCGCTGGAACCGCATTTTCTCGGCGCCGTTGCGCGTGTCAGCGTCAGCGCCGAGCTGCGCGAGGAAGCGCACGACTACACCGATTCGGGCCTGGTGCCGGTCTGGCGCCGCCTGCCGGAAGTACGCGATGCGATGAGCCTGGTCTGGCGCGTGCTGCTGCTGTGGTTGGTGGTGCTGGCGTTGTTGGTGATTGCGGGCTGGGTGCGGTAGCGCCGCGCGTGACGTCGGGCGAGAAGATGTGTAGCGCCCGGCCCTATGGGAACGTCGGCCCCTCGCGATTGTTCGCGGTCTAACCCGGCGCCAGCAAGGTAAACGGGTACCACGGCAGATTTCTTGCAACCCAATACGCCGGCAAGGCCCACAACCAGAACTTCGGTTCGGACATCGCCGCAACGACGGGTGCAAACCAGCGTGCGCGCCAGCCGGCTTTCCAGGCGATCAGGCCGGGCAGCGCGAACAGGCCGAGCACCGCTGCCGGATTCATCGCGAAGGCGCCGGGCAGGTCGAAGTGCACCAGCGCATACAGCGCGCGGGTCATGCCGCAGCCGGGGCAGTAGCAGCCGGTCACGGCACGGAACACGCAGGGCGGGAACGGGCTGTTGCTCGCATTCGGATCGAAGCGATACAGCAACGACACGCCAAGGGCGGCCACGCTGGTGGCCGCCCCCAGTCCAAGCCAATGGCGTGGACGCAGTTCCATTACTGCATGTGCTGCAACTGCTGCATGTAGTCCATGTAGCCCTGCATGCCGCCGGTGGCCACCATGCCGATGTTGATCAGCAGGCCGATCGCGGCCAGCACGCTGGTCACGATGCACCAGGTCTTGGCGGTGTTGGAGGCACGACGTGCGCCGTCGATGTCGCCCTGGTTGAGCAGGCCGTTGACCTTGCTGGAAAACACGATCGCCACGATGCCGGAAATCAGGGCCGGGCAGCACAGGCAAAAGCCCAGCACGGTGGACACGATCGCCCAGATCAGGTGATTGGGCACCGGGCCGGGCGCGGCGCTGGACGAGGGATGGATCGGCGGTGGCATGGCACTCATGGTGAAGCTCCTTGGGTGGTAAACAACAGCGAACTGATGGGTGAGTGGGGTGGATTATCGGGCGCCATGCGCGGCGGTGATGCGCCCGGTGTGCGCTGACGATGGCCGGATGGTCCTCGTGCGAGGTTTGGCGCGGGCGTGAGCGGCGAGCAGCGTGTCGGTAGCGGTAGCGGCGAGTGGCGCTGCGCGCTGCCGGATATCTGCTCGCGCCAGCGACCTTGCGCTCCACGCCTGCGCAGCGAGCGAACGCAGCGGCATGCCCATCGCTGTCGGCACAGCCAGCCGCTGCAATGCGCGACACCCGCCGATCACGGCAGACGCCTCAGGCGCGATGATGTTGAGCACAACGACGTCCCCCGGTACGGCCGGCCGCGTCCGCTTGGCGGCTGCGACGGCAAAGCGTGCAATGGCGCACAGGCTACTCGCGGCGCGCCATGGACGCAAAGCCTGCACCCGCAGGGCTCAGGGCTGATCCTGCCGTAGCGTGCGCACCTGTTGTTCGAGCAGCGCGGCACTGGCCTGATCGCCGGCGACTGCCGCCCCTGCCATCACTTCGATCTGCGCGCGCATCCGCCGCGGCACCCGCATGCGGCCCAGGCGCGTGTCGCGCCGGCTCCACATGCTCGACCACATGCCGCGCAGCGCCATCGGAATGACCGGCACGTTGCGGCGCTGCAGAATCTTCTCCACGCCGGACTTGAAGGGTGCGATGTCGCCATCCTTGGTCAATGCGCCCTCGGGGAAGATGCATACCAGCTCGCCATCGGCCAATGCGGCATCGATGCGGTCGAAGGCCTGTTGCATCAATGCGGGGTCTTCGCGCGCGCCGGCGATCGGGATGGCCTTGGCGGTGCGGAAGATCCAGCGCATCACCGGGATGCGGAAGATCTTGTAGTACATGACAAAGCGCACCGGGCGCGGAATCACCGCCGACAGGATCAGCGCGTCCATGTAGCTGACATGGTTGCACACCAGCAGGGCGGCGCCCTCGTCGGGCACATGCGTGTCGATAGCGCGCGCGCGCAGGCGGTACAGCACGCTCACCAGCACCCAGCTGAGAAAGCGCATCAGGAATTCGGGCACCAGGGTGAAGATCCACAGCGCCACCAGCGTGTTGGCGATTGCCAGTGCCAGGAACACCTGCGGAATGCTCAAGCCCGGCAGCGGAATCCGTACCCCGATCAGCACCACGTGCGGCAACTGCAGCGCGATACCGATCACCGCCGCGGCCACGATAAATAACGAGTTTTGGATGTTGAGCCCGGCGATCACGCGCGACAGTTCGGCCTTGGGCGTGCGGCTCTGGATCAGCGCAAACAACGGCACCACGAACAGGCCGGTGAACAGGCCGATGCCGACCAGATCGATGATCAGCCGCACGCTGCCGGGCTGCTGCACGAACTGGCCGATCGACAGGCCGGTGACCGGCGCTGCACCAGGCCGGGCGAAGTACAGGTCCAGCAGGAAGGCGCTGATGCCGAACGCACCCAGCGGCACCAGGCCGATTTCCACGGTGCGGCCGGACAGCCGTTCGCACAGCAGCGAGCCTGCGCCGGTGCCGATCGAAAACAGCGCCAGCGCGAATACGTACAGATCCTGCTGTCCGCCCAGGTTGAGTTGGGCATAGGTGGGCAGCTGCGCGGTCAGCACGGTGCCGATGAACCAGAACCACGACACGCCCAGCACCGAGTTGCGCACAGCCAGCGTGCGTCGGGTCAGGCGCATGATGGCGCGCGATTCGGGAATGGGGTTCCAGTTGATCTTCAGCTCTGGGGCGCCGGCATCCACGCGCGGTACCAGCCGCGCCACCAGGTTGCCGGTCACCGCAATCGCAATCACCGCGGTGGCGGCAGCCTCCGGCCCATGACTGCCGGCGATCTGGAAGATCAGCCCGCCGAAGATCATGCCGCACAGGATCGAAATGGAGGTACCCATTTCGACCAGGCCATTGCCGCCGGTGAGTTCTTCCGGCTTCAGCACCGATGGCAGGATCGAATATTTCACTGGGCCGAACAGCGTGGACTGCAGGCCGGTGCAGAACAGCGCAATCAGCAGGATCACCATGTTCTCGGTGATGAAGCCGATGGCGGCCAGCGACATGATCGCAATCTCCATCGTGGTGGTGATCACGATGAGCTTCTGCTTTTCCAGCTTCTCGGCGATCTGCCCGGCCAGCGCGGAGAACAGGAAGTACGGCAGGATGAACAATGCCGGCGCCAGGTTCGTATACAGCGTGCGCTGGGCGGCATCGATGCCGAGATAGAACAACAGGCCGATGATGGCCTGCCGATAGACGTTGTCGTTGAACGCGCCCAGCGCCTGGACGGCGAAGAACGGCAAGAAGCGGCGCTGCCTGAGCAGGGCGAACTGACTGTGACCGGACATGCAGTTTCCTTTGCGAACGCGCGCAGCCTAGCAGGCTTCCATGGTGTGGTGGCGGTTGCGCTCAGCGGCTTCTACGTGCCGGTGGCCTGCGTTGCGCGAGCTGGGCGCGCAGCAAGGCCACGAAGGCGCGTGCGGCCGGGCTGGGGTCGGGCCGCCACACCGCATAGGTCAGAAAGCGGTAGCGCTCCTTCAAGGCCACCGTGACCACGCCCCGCATGGCGCCGGCCATGGTCTGCGGGACGATGCCTACGCCCAGGTTGGCAGCGACCAGTTCGCGCACCAGATCGGCATGGGTGACTTCGTACTGCTGGCGCTGCCGCAGGCCCCCCTGCGCAAACGCAGCATCGATGATGCCGCGCACGCCGGCACCGGGAACCAGCCCGGCCATCGGTTCGTCGTCCAGCTCGGCCAGCGCCACCCGCTTGCGCGCGGCAAAGCGATGGCCGGGCGCCACGATCAAGGCCAGCGCCTCTTCATGCAGCAGCAGGCGCTGCGCCGGCACCGCGACCTGCGGGCCGACGCCGACCAGGGCGACATCCAGCCGGCCTTCGCCCAGATCGTCCAGCAACGCCTCGCTCATGGCGGTGCGCAGATGCACGTCCACCCGCGCATGCGCGCTGCGGAACTGATGCAGCAAGGCCGGCAGTTGCACGGTGGTGAGCGAGGAAATCTGCCCCAATGCCAGCCGCCCGCGCACGGTGCCCAGCGCCTGCGCCATTTCCTCGTGCAGGCGCTCGGCAGCGCGCAGGGTCTGGCGGGCGTTGTGCAGGAACACCTCGCCGGCGGCGGTGGGCCGCACCTGGCGGGTGCCGCGTTCGAACAGGCGTGCACCGAAGGTCTCTTCGATCTTGGCGACCTGGTGGCTGAGCGCCGATTGCACGGTGTTGCAGCGGCGCGCAGCGGCGGTGAAGCCGCCTTCTTCGGCCACGGCCACGGCAAATTCCAGTTGGCGCAAGGTCAGCATGCAATCTCGAAACAAGATGACGATAGTGAAAACAATACATTGGAAAGATGCCTGACGGCTGCCCACACTGTGCGCATTCCTTGACCAGGCAGCCGCCATGCAGACCGAGCCCAGCTCCCACCCGCCCTTGCCCCGTCGCTTGGTGCTGCTGATGGCCGCCGCCACCGGGTTGGCGGTGGCGAGCAATTACTACGCCCAGCCGCTGCTGGAAACGCTGGCGCAGGCATTCGGCATCCAGGTGCGCAGTGCCGGTGCGGTGGTCACCGCGGCGCAATTGGCCTACGCGGCGGGGTTGCTGTTGCTGGTGCCACTGGGCGACCGGCTGGAGCGGCGCGGCCTGATCGTGGGCCTGTTCGTACTGAGCGCGCTTGGGCTGCTGGTGAGCGCCAGTTCGCACAGTTTTGCGATGTTGCTGGCCGGCACCATCGTGACCGGCGCCAGCTCGGTGGCGGCGCAGATCCTGGTGCCGTTCGCCGCCACGCTGGCTGCGCCCCACGAGCGTGGCCGGGTGATCGGCACGGTGATGAGCGGGTTGCTGCTGGGGATCTTGCTGGCGCGCACCGCGGCCGGCGTGCTCGCCGGTGTCGGCGGCTGGCATACGGTGTACTGGATCGCCTCGGTCGCGTTGCTGCTCACCGCCGGGCTGTTGTGGCGCGGGCTGCCGCGCCATCCCGGCAATGCGCAACTGGCGTACCCGCAGTTGGTGGGCTCGGTGCTGACGCTGCTGCGCGACGATGCGGTGCTGCGTTCGCGCGCGGTGCTGGGCGGGCTGATCTTTGCCGGCTTCAGCATGTTCTGGACCACGCTGGCGTTTCTGTTGTCCGGGCCCAGTTATGGCTACGGCACGGCGGTGATCGGCTTGTTCGGCCTGATCGGTGCGGCCGGCGCACTGGCCGCCAATCGCTCCGGGCATTGGTCCGATCACGGCCATGGCGACCGCGTGAGCTGGGGCGGGTTGGCGATGTTGCTGCTATCGTGGGGGTTGCTGGCGTTTGCGCCGCAGTCGATCGTGCCGCTGATCGTCGGCGTGCTGCTGCTGGATATCGCGGTGCAGGGCGTGCATATCGCCAACCAGAGCGTGATCTATCAGCGCAACCCGGCGGCGCGCAATCGCATCACCTCGGCCTACATCACCTGCTATTTCATCGGCGGTGCAGTGGGCTCGACCCTGGGCACGGCGGCATATGCGCAGGCCGGCTGGAGGGGTGTGGTGATCGGTGGCGCGGTGCTTGCTGCGGCGGCGCTGGGCTGGGTGGGGCTGAGCGTGGCGCGCAAGCAGTGGAAGTGAGCGCGGGCGGTGGGGCGAGACGCAGCGAGCGCATGGAAGTGGCGATTGCGCGGCATCGCCGTGTTCGACATCGCCTACCGCATGGAGGCTGCATGGGCGGCGCGGCGCCCGGGCCTGTCGATAACAGGCTCTAGGCCTTGGTCGTCGCCAGACGCGGCGCGTTCTCTGCCGGCGCCGTGGTCACCGCCAGTGCTGCAGCGCGCAACTTGGGCAGCAGGCGCAGCGTCAATGCCAGCTGGTCGCGCACCAGGCGTTGCTTGGGCGGTAGTTGCACCGGATGGTGTTCCAGCGCTTCGGCGGTGGCCAGTTCTTCGCTTTCGTCGTGCGCCGGCAGCGGTTGGCGCTGGCCAAGGGCGCTGGCGATCTCGCTCAGTGCGCGCTGCAGATACTCGCCGGCCTGCGCGATGGTGGCATCGTGTTCGCCCTCCAGCGCGGCGCGGTGCGCGCCCAGTGCCGACAGATAGCCGAGCAAGGTGTTGGACAGCGCCAGGAAGCGAAAACCCGCATCCAGATTGCGCCGATAGCGGCCGGGTTCGCGCAGCATGTTGGATAACGCCACCGACAACGCGGCATCGGCGTTGTGCATGTCGCGGCGCGCAATGCGGTAGGGCAGGTCGTCGCGCTTGCCGCTGGCGTACTGTTCCAGCACCTGGGCCAGATAACGCGCGCAGCTGGCCAGCACCGTGGCCATCACCTGGTTCAGCCGGCGGCCCTGCCAGTCCGGCAGGATCAGGAACGAGGCGGCCGCAGCAATGGCGCAACCGATCAGGGTGTCGATCAGGCGCGGCCAGATCAGCACGAAGCCATCGCCCAGCAGGTTGAAGCAGAACAGCGCCATCACCGTGATGCCGGCGGTGGCCAGCATGTAGCGATCGGTGCGGGTGATGAAGAACACCAGCGCGGCGGCCAGCGCCAGCAGCAGTTGCACCTCGGTGCCGGGGAACAGCTGCATCAGCGCCCAGGTGGCGACCAGGCCGATCAAGGTGCCGGCAATGCGCTGCACCAGCCGCAAGCGCGTGGCGCCGTAATTGGGCCGGCACACGAATGCAGTGGTGAGCAGGATCCAGTACCCGTTGTCGGCATGGATGGATTGCATGATGGCGTAGCCCACCAGCAGCGCGATGGCCATGCGCAGACCATGGCGGAACAGCACCGAGCCGGGCGTGAGTTGCTGCACCAGCCGCGCGCCCATTTCGCGCAAGGTGTGCGGCGAGGAATCGCGCAGCCGGGTGTCGAGGTTGTCGCTGGTGGAATCGGATTGCGCCGCTTCGGACAACCTGCGTTCGATGCTTTGCAGGTTGGTCACCAGCAGTTCCAGCGCGCCGAGCAGGCGGGCCAGTGCGGGGTCGGCGCGCGCGTGCAGATAATCCAGCGATTGGCGCAGGTCTTCGGTGGCCAGGCGGCTGCTGTCGCCATAATCGAACGGATGGCGCAGGCGAATCGCCTCGCCCAACGCCGCGCACGCCTTGCCTTGCAGGGCGAGCAGGCGCTGGCAGCGATACAGCACGTCGCTGTGGAAGAACGCCTCGGTGAGCGCCTCGTAGGGATAGTGCGAGGAGCTGGCGCGCTCATGGAAGTCCTGCGCCATGTAATACAGGCGGAAATACAGGCCCGATTGCACGCCCGGCCGCCCCGAACGGCCGAAGCGGCTCATGATGGCGGTCTTGGCCGCATTGAGCGCGCCGACCACCTTGGCGTTCTGTTCGGCCAAGGCCAGCCGGCGTGCATGCAGGTCGCTCTGGCGTACCGGTTCGAACAGATCGGCCTTGAGCTTGAGGTAGCGGCCCAATTCGAAAAACAGCCGCGACAGCCGCTCGCGCACCGGGCGATTGGCGAACAGGATGGTCCACAGGATCGACAGCACGCCGTACCAGGTGGCGCCGATCAGCAGCAGCGCCGCGCCGTGCCAGGCGATCAGCGGATCGCGGCTGCCATGCTGGTCCATGCCGATCATGGCGTAGATCGACAAGGCCACCGTGGCCTGCGCGATGGAGGCATAGCGCTCGCCCAGCGCACCGAGCAGGGTCAGCGAGAAGGTGACCAACGCCATGCCCAGCACGAACGGCAGCGGGTACGGAAACAGCACCACCACTGCGGCGGCTGCGGCGGCGAAACACAACAGCGAGAGCAGCACCGATTTGATGCGACCCAGCCAGTTGTCGTCGGTTTCGGCAATGGCGCTGGCAATGGCGCCCAGAAACAGCGCCGGCACCGCAGTGAGCTGTTGCCAGTGCCAGCACACGCCCATCGCCACCGCCAGCGCGATGAACACACGCAGGCCATAGCTGGCCTTTTCATGGGCCCACAAACGGCTGAGGCGGGTCTCGAAGGAGGGAGTGGCCACAGTCTCTACAAGGCAGGGAGCCCGGGCATTATTGCCGCAGCCACGCGCCACCGGGGTGGACGGCGGCTAGTTCTTTGTCAGTAGCCGGCATGTGTGCGGACTGAGCGGAGTGCACGATTGCGCCGCAGCCCGCAGCCCGCAGCCCGCAGCCCGCAGCCCGCGCCTGCGCGCTTGAACAGCGGCTTGTCGGCGACTACCGCGAGCTGTTGCTCTGTTCGGCCGATACCAGTGGATGTCCGAACTTGCCCCCATCCGCCCTTCGGGCACCTTCCCCCGCCGGCGGGGG